>LOER01000036.1 GCA_001515945.1 Desulfitibacter sp. BRH_c19 | reverse complement strand
TTGTTTTGATGTTCAATGCAGTACTTAACTATTTCAACTCTTTCATCGTAAGTAGTTGCCCGTCCTCTAGTCATGATTGGTATTCCTCCTGTTCCGGAAGGATTTAACTTCTCATAACCATTATACTTCAAAACCCAGTTACGCAACTGGCGAGTTGATTTAATACCATATTTCTTACATATAGCCATGTAGGACCCATCACCAGCCAGATAGTCCATGACAGCAGCATACTTCAATTCTGCTGAATAGGCAGTATTCTTAGGTGTAGTAAGCAGGCTACTTGGACCTAAGGATTGGTAATTTTGAAGCCACTGATGGATGGTTACACAGGCAACTCCTAGCTGTCTTGCCAAATGATTAAGCGAATCTTCTCCATGAAGATATTTTTCAATAGCTGCTATCTTTTCTGATCCTGATATTTTTGCTTTATGAGACATAAAAAAGCTCCTCCTTATAATAAACAGTTTTTATTATTTAAACTGTCTACCACAAGGGGAGCATATCAATGTCAAAGAAGGGCGAGTTATTTAAAATCTAAACTCCACGAAGGTTATGATAGTTATCTTGCTTTTTAAATCCTAGTACCTCAGGAATTGTGACAAATTCATATTCTAAATCCTTTATTGTTTTTATAATCTCAGGTAATGCCGTTACAGTATTTTTCATAGCTTGATTGCTACCACTAGAATGCATTAAAATTATACCACCAGGAGTGATTTGAGAAGACACAGTTTTGACCATGATGGAAATTGGTGTATTGGCCCAGTCCCTTGTATCAACAGACCAGTAGACAAAATTGTAATTGCGAGAATGTATTACCTCTAATACTTCACTACTATATGATCCATAGGGGGGTCTAAAGATATTTGTATGCTTATTACCTACTATACTATATAAAATCTCCTCAGTATTAACTAACTCCTCCAACATGCTATTTGATGACAGTTTTGCAAAATCCTTATGACTCCAGCTATGATTTCCGATTATATGTCCTTCATTGGCAATACGTTCTACAACTTCCGGAAACCTTTCAACATTAGATCCTATTACAAAAAAGGTAGCTTTAATGTCATGTTCCTGTAGAATGTCTAATATCTGTAGGGTGTAATAATTATCAGGTCCATCATCAAATGTTAAGGCTACTTGTCTTTTTTCTTCATTTCCAGAATACCAAACCTGTTGTTCAACCTTATAATTAGCTTCTTTGGCGCCCAAGTCCATTTGAAGATCTTCCAGATGCACTACCTCTGGAGAATAAATATCTTCTATGGTATATGAAGGTTCTATTGGAAAGCCAGATTGATCCGATGTAGTTGTTACAGGAATAAAAATAATAAATAAGCACGCTATTATTGCTAGAATAAACCTTAGATAAACATCCACTAAAAAACACCCACTCTATGATTCCAAAAAATATTTGACTATATGTAACTACTCATTAACTTATATGCTTTTTATCTAAAATTAGTTACATTAATTACCAATGAAGTTAATTTAATTTTCTTCAGAAAACTCAAAAAAGCTTTCCACCAATTAGTTCAAATAACTGGTGGAAAGCTTTTTTCCCGGATTGCACCGATTTTCTACTATTAATATAAACAATGACGTACTAGTGATACTAAAATATTTTAAATGAAAAATGCCTTGAACAGACTTTCTATTCAAGGCATTTATGTATATTTTTAGGAAGCAAATACCGTTCCTGCTGCCTCAAGAGCTCCCTTTTTATCAACTCTTTTACCCATACCCTCTAGAATGCTACCTAAGGAAATTAGTATCAGCATCACATTAGTTTGGGTACTTGCGTATCCCATTAAACCAATCCTCCATGCTTTACCTTTAAAGTCTCCTAGGCCTCCGCCTATCTCTATGTTATACTGCTTCATTAATTGCTTTCTTACTTCTGCTTCGTTTACTCCCTCTGGTGAGTATACTGTTGTTAGTGGGGGTAGTCTATACTCTTTGTCTACTATTAGCTTTAAGCCCATTGCTTCTAATCCTGCAATTAAGGCAGCATGGTTTTTCTTGTGTCTTTCATATCTGTTTTCTCTACCTTCTTCTAATACTATTCTTAGTGTTTCGTGAAAGGCATATATCATATTAATTGGTGCTGTGTGATGATATACTCGTTCTTGACCCCAGTATTGGGCTATCATAGTTAGGTCAAGATACCAGCTTTGTACTTTTGTTTTTCTGTTTTGTAATACCTTGTAGGCTCTTTCTCCAAGAGTTATTGGTGCTAGTCCTGGAGGGCAGCTCAAGCATTTTTGGGTCCCACTAAATGCTATGTCTACTCCATTATCATCTATGTCTACTGGCACTCCTCCTAGTGAGGTTACTGTGTCTGCTAAGAACATTACATCATATTCTTTACAGATATCTGACAGCTCTTTTAATGGCTGTAGGACTCCGGTAGATGTTTCTGCATGTACGTCTGCAAAGAACTTTACACCCTTATTATCTGAAAGCGCTTTTCTTACATCTTCTGGATCAAGGGCTTTACCCCAGGGTGCTTTTACTTCTATTACTTCTGCTCCACATCTTTTTGCCATATCTACCATTCTCATTCCAAATACACCTTTTACCCCAATGACTACCTTATCTCCTTGTTCTAGAATATTTACAAATGTTGTTTCCATTCCGCTGCTGCCTGTTCCTGACATAGGCATTGTTAGTTGGTTTTTTGTGTTAAATACATACCTTAACATTTCCATAGATTCGTTCATAATCTTTAGAAAATCGGGATCAAGGTGTCCTATTGTCGGCTCTGACATTGCCCTTAGTATTCTAGGATCTACTGTACTTGGTCCAGGTCCCATTAAGGTTTTCTGTATTGGATTTCTTTCCGGTATTTGTAACATAAATAAACAACTCCCTTCCTTTAGAACATTTATTTTACTTTCCCCAAATCTCATCTTGTCTATTATTATAAATAATGGTAGATTATAAGTGAAGTATATATAAAGAATGTTTTGTATGCCTTTTATCTATGATAGGAGTTGAGAATAATGAACATTAATCATCTCAAGTACTTTCTGGCTGTAGCCAAAAGTCAAAGCTTTACAAAAGCTGCCCAAAACATACATATCAGCCAACCTTCCATCAGCAAAATGATAAGAGATATGGAAGAGGAGATGGGAGTTCTGTTATTTCATCGAGATAGAAAGCAGGTAATTTTAACAGATGCGGGTCAAGCCGTATATCAACAAACCCAGGAAATTATTACCTCCTTTGATAACCTAACCACGACTCTTTCGGACATAATAAATTTAAAGAAGGGTAGCATTAAAATTGGTATTCCACCTATCGTTGGTGCTAGCTTCTTTCCAAAAACCATTGGAGATTTTATTCAAAGCTACCCTACAATAGAATTAGAGCTTATGGAGGTAGGCTCCAAAAAAATTGAGACTGCTGTAGAGACAGGAGATGTGGATGTAGGTATCATATGCTCAGCTCCAGCGCAACCAGAAGCCTTTGAAATTACACCTTTAATTAGTGACCCATTAATGGTAGTCTTTTATCCGGAACACCCTATGTCCAAAAGGAACAAGATTAGCCTGAAGGATTTAAAGGATGAAAAGTTTGTACTTTTTGGAGAAGACTTCTCACTCCATGACCACATAATTAATTGCTGTCGTTCAGCCGGCTTCCTCCCCCAAATCGTCTGCCGCAGCTCTCAAAGAGATTTTATGGTGGAAATGGTAGTAGCTAAATTGGGAATAGCATTACTACCCCAAAAAATTTGCCAGGAATTAAATCCAAAAAAAATAGTAGCTCTTCCGATTACAGACCAATCAATATTTCTTAACCTAATGATTATTTGCAAAAAAGGTAAATACCTGTCTTTTGCCGTTCGAGAATGGCTATCTTTTACTACGTCCCGTTTAAGCAAGACATAGTATTCCCCTTACCTTATCTCCTTCAACTCCTTTTTGGTATATCATATTCACCTTAATATGATGTTGCATCTTTAACTGGATTTCTTGATACGCGTTAAGTGTGTAGACTCTTTGAAGTTTCTGTGAAAATAAAGGATAATTGTAAATTTTAGTCTAATATATACGTAATGAACTTGTTAAAGTAGACAATAACAAAGGGGTGATATTTTATGTTTAAAAAAGTCTTGGTGTGTACCGATTTATCGGAGACTTCTAATGTTCTTATAAGTTGTGCGGGAGATCTTAAAAGTATAGGTGTTCAAGAAGTTATTCTTGCTCACATAGACTACAAAATACCAATATCTCCTGATGAAGAAGTTGTTATTAGTCCTGATAACCCTCTTCTTAAAGAACAACAGTCTATATTGCAGGAGGCTGGTTTAAATACTACTATTGAATCTGTACATGGTATTCCAGCTCACACTATTAACCTTATCGCTGAGAAACACAATGTTTCGGCAATAGTAATAGGTTCTCATGGAAAAGGAATATTAAAGAGGACCACCATAGGAAGTGTATCAGGTGAAGTTCTGAACTTAGCCAAAAAACCTGTCTTATTGGTTAGAGTAAAACAAGATAAAACTCAAAATATTGTTCTTGAATGCAAACAAATGTCGGGGCATATCCTTTATCTTACAGACTTTTCCAGCACGGCAGAAAAAGCCCTTAATTATGTCGAAAAGCTTGTCCAAGAAACAAAATGTCCAGTAAGCATATTACATGTGCAGAATTACGAAAAACTTGATATGGCGCTACTGTCATTTCCACAAGTAGAACTTAGCTTGATTGAGAAGATAGAAAAACAAAAAACCAAAGAAATTCAAACAGAATTACAGGCTATTAAAAACAGATTGGAAAAAGCTGGTTCTACATCTGTTGATTTTGATTTTCCTGAAGGTCGAGCCATAGATGTTGTTATAGATACTATAAAAAATAAACCTGCCCTCTCCCTTGTTGTCATGGGTAGTCAAGGTAAAGGTTTTGTTAGCGAACTCTTCATGGGAAGCTTGAGTCTTCAGGTAACGCGCTACTCCCCTATTCCTGTGATGCTTATTCCAGCAAGTACTTAATATTTATCCGATGGATAACGGTTTCCCCTAAAGGATTAGCTTATCTACGCCAAACAAGTTGGCAAGTTTCGCTCTATAATGTTCAGATGGAGTCATTCAGTGAAACTTAGTTCAGGTGACTGTCCCTGAACTCTAGTTGAACTAATCCTGTGGGATACTCCACCTGAATAAAGAATCCTGTTTATCGGGGAACTTAATCTAAAAAAGCTAAGCTATGGATTGCCCTTAGCTTAGCTTTTATTTGTATCCATTAAAGTATATAGTATATATTAGGGTAAAATTTTGTGCTATGCTATTATATGTTAAAAATTATATGATTTTTTACTACGTGGCCGCTAATTTACATAACCTTAAACTCAGTATCTAAACTTTTACAAAAATATACAAAGATATTAGGAATAATCTTAACAATAGTAGGTATTTCCTTTATGAGATTTATTGTTATTTAAGTGATATAGATGGAGGCATTAATTCTATACTATATTTTTAGTTAGGAGGTCTATCATACATTGAAGACTATTTGTCTAATCTGCAAAGGAATTGACACATATCAACTACTATATAATCAATTATGTGATTTTTTCGAGCCTGAAATTAAAATTGTGGGATGTGCTCTTAATGCAAACCCTAGGGAGAAGCTTTTTGGTGACATTGCATTAATTACAAGTTCAGATCCAGACATTTATTATCCTGCAATAGAAATAGTAGGAACTAATATAGAAACTATAGTAGTTGAACGACAATTTGATCCGATGGATATAGAGCAATTGATAAGAATTCCATCAGGTACAAAGGTATATGTCATAAATAACCTGCTTGGAACCAGTAAAGAAGTGATAGAAACTTTAGAACAATCTAATATTAACCATCTTAAATATATCCCCATTTACCCCGGTATCAAAGATGAGGATCCAGATATCAACATTGCAATAACCTTGGGAGAAATATTGATAAGACCCAAAGGTGTAAACCAGTTTGTTAATATAGGAATTCGATTAATACACCTTAAAACCTTGTTGTCGTTGGCTAAAAAATTAGGATTGTCTGAAGAAAGAATTAACAGAAACATTGATAACTTCCTACGAAAAATGATCGAGCTTGGAAAAAGATTAGGTGAAGCTTATATACGAGAGCAGAAATACTTAGCACATTTGAAAAGCACACTTCAGGCAATTCCAGACCCCATTTTAGCATTTGATAATACAGAAACCTTAATTTTTCATAATGAAGCAGCTGAAAAGCTGATAAATATAGATATTAATAATACTACTTCTTATTCCTTAAAAGAAATTTCTTTTTTGGCTGATAAAATGGATAATAATAACCAATTATTATCCATTAACGACCACATATATATGCCTAATAATCATGAGATCCATTTTGAAGGTAAATCGTGTGGCATACTATTTTTCTTGAAAGATATTACTCAAATCACAAACCTTGAAAATCGATTAAAGAATAATTTGAAGGATGCAGGCAGGGTCGCAAAATATAATTTTAAAGATATTGTGGGCAATAGTGCAGCTATTAAAAACACCATAACCCTGGCAAAGAAAATGGCAAAAAGTGATTATTCTATTCTAATATCTGGTGAAAGTGGTACAGGAAAGGAATTAATGGCACATGCTATTCACTGCAGTTCTCCTAGACATAAAGGTCCATTTGTAGCAATGAACTTTGCTTCCATTCCAGAATCACTTGCTGAAAGCGAATTATTTGGTTATGTAGAGGGAGCTTTTACTGGAGCAAGAAAAGCTGGAAAAACAGGACTATTTGAACAAGGCAACGGCGGCACTGTTTTTTTAGATGAGATTGGAGATGCATCCTTATCTATCCAATCAAGACTTTTACGAGTATTGCAGGAAAAAGAAATGATCCGAGTGGGGGATACCAAAGTATCAAATATTGATGTAAGAATTATTGCAGCTACCAATCGTTCGTTACCTCAGCTTGTTAGATCAGGTAAGTTCCGCCAGGACTTATTTTATCGTATAAATGTACTTCCTATTTCTCTTCCTTCTTTGAATGAAAGAAAAGAAGATATTCCTTTATTACTAAAGACATTAACTCAAATACATAACGAAACTCTTAAATGGTCAAAAGAAGCCATAGAATTTTTAACAAATTACAATTGGCCGGGAAATATAAGAGAGTTAATCAATATAATTAGCTATGTACTTGCAGTTTGTGATGGCAATGAAATACAAATGTATCATCTGCCACCTACCTTTAACCGCATAATCCCAACTGTGGTGCAAAAAGATTTAATGTATTCTGATACCACAGAGAAACAAATAATTCTCACTACTATCGATACGTTAAACAAATCAGGAAAAAGAGCAGGAAGGAATAGCCTATTCAACGAAATTAAAGATTCAAATATCAATTTAAGTGAACAACAATTAAGATATCGATTAAAAACACTAGAAAATGAAGGGTATATTTATATTGGTAAAACTAAACAAGGGTCATGTCTTACAGAAAAGGGTAAAGCTTTTATAAAGAGCCTCAATTTAGGTGATTAGGATCTTGTTTAATCCTAATCACCTAAATATTTAGGATATAATTGCCTAAATTATCTAAATATTCAATACAACTAGGCCTCTCTATCATGGAATGAATTTTGCAATATATTATTTTTACAATACTAATAAATGAGGTGATTTGTAGATGAGTACTGGTACCGAAGTAGAAGTAAAAAAAGAAAGAAAATTTAAGTTTAGAACACCGCACACCTATGCACTATTATTTATTGTATTAATTGTAGCGGCTTTGGCATCTTATGTAGTGCCAGCTGGAGAGTTCGAAAGGTCTTTCAATGAAGAAGTTGAAAGAACACTTGTTGTACCGGGAAGCTATGCATCAGTTGAGTCTAATACCATTGGACCCTTTGAATTGGTCAAAGCTATTCCCAGAGGAATGGCTGCCGGTTCTACCATTATTTTTTATATCTTTCTTGTTGGTGGAGCATTTGGAATTATCAGAGCGACAGGAGCAATTGAAGCAGGTATTGGTAAAATTGTGGTAAAACTTGCCGACCGGGAGAGATTAATTATCCCAATTTCCATGCTATTATTTTCTATTGGTGGTTTTACAATTGGATGGGCTGAAGAAAGTATAATTTTCGTGCCCATAGGTATTGCCATTGCCAGGGCAATGGGCTTTGATGCAATTACTGGCACCGCTATGATTAGCTGTGGTGCAGCTTCAGGCTTTTTTGGCGGAATGCTAAATCCCTTTACGGTAGGTGTAGCACAAAGTATTGCTGAACTACCATTGTTTTCTGGGATGGCATTTAGGGCTGTGGCATATGTATTCTTTTTAGCTTTTGGTATGTGGTATGTTATTCGTTATGCTACCGCAGTAAAGAAAGATCCAAAAAATAGTGTTATGTATGAAATTGAAGAACAGGTTAAGAAGGAAGAGAAGGAACTAAACCTTACTTCTGAAGAAATTCCAGAATTAAATATCAGACACATTTTAGTATTTGCTGTCCTCTTTGGAGGTATTCTTATCAATATTTATGGTGTTTTTGAATGGGGCTGGTATTTAACTGAACTGGGATCATCATTTATAGCCATTGGTATAATTTCAGGACTTGTTGGAGGGCTATCACTTAATAAAACCTTTGAATCTTTTGTAGTTGGGGCAAAGGCTTTAACATTTGGAGCTCTTATAGTTGGGTTTGCCAGAGCTATTCTAGTATTATTGGAAGATGGGCGTATTATTGATACTTTAATAAATGGTATGGTTTCTATACTTGGAAGCTTACCGAGTGTTATTACTGTTATCGGAATGTATGCATTCCAGATTGTCTTGAACTTCTTTATTCCATCTGGAAGCGGTCAGGCAGTTACAACCATGCCTATCATGGTACCCCTTGCTGACTTGGTAGGCATAACCAGGCAAGTAGCAGTTTTGGCTTACCAATATGGGGATGGTATAACAAACTCAATTATTCCAACATCTGCAGCTCTTATGGGATATCTCGCAATAGCAGGAATTCCATATGAAAAGTGGTTTAAATTTATCTGGAGGCTAATTGTAGGTTGGATCCTAATAGCCTTAGTATTCTTAGTAATTGCAACTTTAACAGGTTTACAATAAAAATATAACTGGAGGGGTTATATGTCATTATGGCTACAGAAGATAAACAGCGTATTTTCTACTGATGAACTTGTCGAATTAACCCAAGAGTTAATCAGACGACCGAGTCACTGGGAAATACCAGAAAGGGAAAAGGACGTTTTAGAATATATATGTTCTTTTCTTGAAAGGCATAATATACCTTATGAAAAACAACCTGTCAAAGAAAACCTCTATAATATTATTGTAACAATCAAGGGAGAAGGTAACGGAAAAAGGCTATTATTAAATGGTCATGTGGATACTGTACCACCCTATGAAATGGATTTTAATCCATTTAGCGGAGAAATTATTGATGGTCACATCCTAGGTAGGGGTGCAGTAGATATGAAAGGTCCCGTAGCTGCAATGCTCATGACAATGCTAGTCCTAAATAGACTGCCGTTAAAATTAAAAGGTGATGTGACTTTTACTGCAGTCATTGGCGAAGAAGGTTGTTCAGAAGGTACAGAAAAATTAGTTTTAAGTGGTATCGAAGCTGATGGTGCAATCGTAGGAGAACCTTCAAATTTTGATTATGCCGTGGCGCATAGGGGCTTAGAATGGTTCGAAATAGAGTTTTTCGGAAGAAGGGCACACAGCGGTGATATGGAAAGAGGAATA
Source organism: Desulfitibacter sp. BRH_c19 (assembly GCA_001515945.1). Classification (NCBI taxonomy): domain Bacteria; kingdom Bacillati; phylum Bacillota; class Clostridia; order Neomoorellales; family Desulfitibacteraceae; genus Desulfitibacter; species Desulfitibacter sp. BRH_c19. The sequence goes on along the minus strand of LOER01000036.1, from coordinate 176,934 downwards.
AATGCAATCAACATGGCATGCAGACTAGTTACTGCCCTAGAAGACAGGTTGCTTCCCAAATTAAAAGAACGTTTCCATCCCCTAATGGGACCATCCATGTTGAATATTGGTAAAATCGAAGGAGGAACTCAACCAAGCACCGTTGCAGAATACTGTAAAATTCAACTAGATAGAAGATATATTAATACAGAAAAAATAGAAGATGTAACACGAGAAATAGAAGAGATAATTACAGAGCTAAAACAGGCTGTTCCAGGACTAGATATTCGTTTAATATTAATGGAATGCGGAAAAATGGAACATTTGAATCACGTTCCAATGATAACCGACGAAAATGAAAGCATTGTCCAAACAGTAATTAATAACGTAAAGCTAGTAACAAAAAGGAACCCGGCATGTACTACCAGACGCGGTTGGACTGATGCAGGACTTTTAAACTTCTACCGCAATATTCCTACCATTATTTGTGGATGTGGAGACATATCATTTTCCCATTCAAAAAATGAGCAAATATCTATTGAGCAGTTAATTCAAGCAGTTCAAATCTATACACTTACCGCCATTGATTTTTGCAACCAAAATCGTTAAAAATGAAGAATAATATTGCAGTCCCTGTACTAGCAAAATCAGGGGCTGTTTTTATTGCAAAAACAGTTCTCTAATAAATAAATTCATGATATGCTACTCCTTGGAGGAAACGCCCACAATATATGTGCTGATCTCTAGGGGGAACCAAAATGTCTTTTAACTGGTTTCATTTAGTTTTAATCTATATAGCCTTAAACTCAGCATCTAAACTTTTACAAAAGTATTCGGTCTTAGATGAGGAGGTGGATCCTACTGCATTTAGCTCATTCTTTCTGCTAGTTGTAAGCTTATTAACTATACCTTTCCTTTACTTTGAAGAGATTCAATACCCTACTGAAATTAAGATATGGCTAGTAGTTCTTTTATCTAGTATTTTTTATACCGTTTGTATGATATTGTTTTTCAAATCCTTAAAGAACATTGAAGTTAGCCAAGTTGAGACCATTGCTACCACTAGGACTATATGGCTCATGTTATTAGGTGTTATCTTCTTTAAAGAAAATTTATATCTAAGCCAGTTTATGGGCATTTTTTTCATCTTTTTAGGTTTAATAGTAATTTATTGGATTAGGGGAAAAGAATATCATTTTACAAAATATCATTATTACACGCTACTATATGCAATTCTAATAAGTTGTGCCTATGCGTTAGATAAGTATCTTTTAAACTATTTTTCAGTAGCTTTTTTTCAAGTTGTTATCTATATCATACCAGCATTAATGACTATTGTATTTATACCTAACACTTATGAGAAAATGAAATGTCTGGTAAAACCTCAAAGGAATAACTACATAATACTATTGTGCTGTTTCTTTCAAATGCTTTCAACTTTAGCACTTTATGCAGCATACAAGATAGGAGAGCTTTCTTTAGTAGGCCCTCTAGCCCAGACCTCAACCATACTTACAATTGTTGTGGGAATGATAGTGCTAAAAGAAAGATGGAATCTAAAAAGAAAAATCATAGGAATTATACTTACTTTATTAGGGATAGCATTTATAAGATTCATCACCTTTTAAGTCTCTTTATTTCATCTAATATTTCATGATATTCCTTATCTAATGCTTCTATATCATCCTCTTTAGATGGCATAGATAGCCTTCCTATGGCTTCTGAAAGACGATTTTTTAATATAATAATTTGTTTCTATAACCTCAAGGGCATTGATATCTAAATAGTTTGTAGGTTCATCTACTAATAACTTCCACAAGGCGCTTCTTCTCTTTTACATATTCTTCATACACAAATTGAGCTCTTTCTCTTTCTTCAATCTCCTGCTCTACTGTCAACACTACTTCTCTATCCTGATAACACTCTCACCATGCCTCAAGTTGATGGCATTGATGTCAAAGGCTTTATCCAATACTTCGACGCCTAAATCCAATGAACCCTAACCATGTAAGTGCCGCTGCAATACCTGTTAACACAATTAGTGGCACAATTGAAAGCTCATTTATTGGGATACTGTAATGGGCATAGGCAAAGGGTGTCCATTGCAGTGCAGACCATCCGACGATTCCGACCTCCCAAAGCATCTCAATGAAGATAAACGCGCCCAATATGAGCCAATTAAGAACGGAGGCCATACGCGGCAGCCAGCCATACAGCAGGGCGCCAATGCCGATAATTGTCCAGACAGAAGGAATTTTTAAAAGGCTCATGCCTAACACACGGGGAAAATGACTGAAGTCTCCCGAAGCAATGCTCCATCCCAATCCAGAAGCCAAGCCGAGGGCAAGAAGAATCAACGTACTGCCTGCGAAAGCAACCGTCAAATAGCTCCCCATCCATCTGAACCGACTCACCGGTTTTGACAACACCATCTCGGCATAATGCTCATTTTCTTCCTGCCGCAGACGTTGTACCGTCGTGATGGCAAAGACAGATAAACCGCCCATTAGTCCCAGGATGTAGATTAGAATGGCAATAAAACCTTCCTGATTACCTAACTTTACTATAGCAGATGCCCAAGAAGTATTCATATGAGCGAACGTAGAACTGATAGCTTCGGATATATTAGGCGTGCCCATACCCATAATTCCTCCGAGCCAAGCCATACCGATTGCCCAGACCAAAATACTGCCTTTATGCTGCCGCCAGGCCAAGGCCATGGGAGAGTTAAAATGGGGGGATGCGTCAGCCGAACCTTCTTTTTGGGCGATAAGTCCGGCAGCCATATCACGGCGAACAAGCAGCATATAGGAAAGCATCATTGGCAGAGCAAAGAGCACGATAAAAACCAACAATGGCCAAGCATGATTTTCTCCAAAGGGAACGGTGATACGGAACCATGCTTCGGGAGCAAGCCATGCCCAGCCGGTGCTTCCACCTCCCATATTATTTAGTACCATAGCTACCATGGTTAATCCATATACGCCAAATACGGCTCCTCTTGCGCTGCCGCTATGGGCAAAAATCTGTGCACATAACCCGCCAATCCCGGCAAAGACACATCCGGAAGTAGCAAGCGTCAGTCCGACCAGTAGGGAACCGCTCCCTGCGAAGCCAATTCCCATCAGAAACACAGCAGTCAATAAGCCCGCCAGCAGACTTCCTCCACAGGAAAGGATCAGAGCTGCCGATAGATTGGCGTATCTTCCTACCGGTCTTCCAAGTATCAATTCATTTCTTCCAGATGTTTCTTCCGTGCGGGTATGACGGATCATAGTAATCCCCGCTCCGATCATAACTATTATGGAAGCCTGCAGCAGGCCCCGCCACAGGATGGCACCTTCCATGCTTAACGGAACAACAGGTCCGAGCAAAGAAGAGGTAAGGGGGCTTGCGGACAGTTCAGTGATAAACACCTGCCAATCTGGCATCGCTTTCACAAAGGACACCTGCCCCGCAATTGCGATCATGGGCAGCAATATCCATATAGGCAGAATAATTCTGTCTCGTCGCAGATAAAGCTTAAGCAGCTTGCCTATACCGGCAAAATGGTTTTCTTTCATGTCAGTTCAACTCCTTTTCCCCAAGCTTATCCCCGTAGTGACGAATGAACAGTTCTTCAAGAGTGGGCGGTTCCGCCATAAGAGACTTAATACCCATTGGCGCAAGCGCACCCATTACAGCCTCCATGGCACTGGCGTCCACCGAAAAGCGCCATTTTTCTTCCTTTCGTGATACATCGTGAACCCCTTGCAGTTGACTCAGGTTTGTAGACTTAGCAAGCCCCACTGTGACGGTTGTGCGTGTTAGATGCCGCAGTTCTTCAAGGGTGCCGGATTCAACAATTTTTCCCTGTCGAATTATTCCAACCCGATCGCAAAGAGCTTCTACCTCCGCAAGAATATGGCTGGAGAGAAAAACGGTTTTCCCCTGTTTCTTTACTTCGAAGATAAATTCCTGAAAAACCTGCTCCATTAAAGGATCAAGGCCGCTGGTAGGCTCATCTAAAATCAGTAGTTCCGCATCGGAGAGAAAAGCGGATACTAGTGCTACTTTCTGACGGTTCCCTTTGGAATAGCTACGGCATTTTTTTCTGGGGTCAAGCTGGAATCTGTCCAGCAACTCCTTACGACGAGATGGGTCGATTTTCCCCTGCAAACGTCCTAAGAAATCAATCACTTCTCCGCCCGTCAAGTTGGGCCATAAGGTCACATCTCCAGGCACATAGACGAGCCGCTGATGAAGACTAACCGCATCCTGCCAAGGATCGCCGCCCAGCAGCTTTGCTTCTCCGCCATTCTTACGGAGCATCCCCAGAAGAATACGAATAGTTGTGGATTTTCCTGAACCATTTGGTCCGATGAAGCCGTACGCCTCGCCTTGCTTTACAGTAAGATCGACTCCGCGTAAAGCCTCCTGCTTGCCATAGGACTTAGTAAGTTTTATTGTTTCAATTACATTCATCAACCTTTCCCTCCAATCATTTATAGTATACTTTTCGTAATTCATTCAAATATTCGTCAAACTCACTTTGAATTCCATTTAAATTAATGTTTTCTAGTTTTGAACCTTTAAGTCTGTCTAATACTTGTTCTGCATACCCTCCAACAGCCCAAAAAATTAATTGCTTAGCCTTTTCAATATCCAAATTGTCTCTGAATCGTGATACATCAATGTCACTATAGAATTTTGCCAGACTATTGTTTTCTACCTTTTTTCGCCTCTCCAGCAGTTCAGCCTTTACTGCTACTGATTCAGTAAGAACGGCCATTTTGACGAAATCAAAAATCCAGGGATATTTTTGAATAACCTTGATTTTCAGTAATGATGTTTGACGTAACCGTTCAAACAAATCTCTTTCATCGAGATTGACCTTGTCAAAATACTCTGTTTGTAGAATTTCAAGGCAGTAGTCATACAGGAATAGAAAAAAGTCCTTTTTATTATTCACGTAGTGAAACATTAACGGCTTTGAAATACCTGATTCCTTGGCAATAACATTTGTTGAGGCATCGTCAAATCCCCTGTTTGCAAATTCTCTTAATGCAGCATTCAAAATAGCATTCTTTCTTTCAGATTCTAGACTTAAAAATTTTGAAAACATTTTAATCAACTCCATTAGAATTGTATTTACCTGTTAGGTCAATTTAATTATACATTGCATTTACCTGTTAGGTCAATGCTTTTGCGCAATTATTTTCTAATTTATATCAATAGTCACTTATTGTTATCCTTAGGAGATTAACCTTAAAAATATAACAACCCCTGAAAATACTGTAAATACACCATTCTCAAGGGCCTGTATTCTTGTTTTCTCCGTGGCATCCGGTGCCGCCTCCAGCACTACCTTCCTAATCCTTTGTAATTTTTCCTGGACCTCAATCGGAAACTGCGCAATGTACTCGTCAATGTTTTTTAGAACATCTGCTTTCTTTTCCATCGTGCTTTCCCCCTATTCATTTTTTCGATAACAGTTTATCAGCCAGTCTAAACAATTCCTTAAGAGTCAGAGCTAGACAGCTTCCCACTTCATATGTTCTTACACTAACCTTTATTGTCAGAAATATTCCTTTAAATACTGACACCCTTGACATTAATACTACTGTCTCCACAGTAGCACATTAGTCTTATATAAAATAGTAAATCACATTGTAAACGTGGTGGATACTCGATTCCTATCCCCCCATTTCTGCTTGATTGAGTCACAAAGGACGTAATCGTAGAAGCTATTCGTAACTTATTAGCAAACCAGTCAGTAGGAAATGAGATATGGACTGCTTTGGCTTGGTGTATAGCAATAATAGTTGTTGCGTATATATTTGCAATGAGGATTTATAAGAAATTATAATCTATCTTTATACTAAGTACAGTTACTCACCTATAGGGGAACAATCACCTTATAATAGTGCCAGTAGAAGCTAAGCTCAAATATGAGTGCCTAGCCTATTTCTTCTCTATCAGCACCACCGTCTCCCCGTGCCTTGAGAGGATAATAATGATGTCATTGGTCGATATTACCCCCTTGATGGCAAGCTGTTTTATCAATTTTGACTCACCATAGACCTTCTCCTGTAATAGGCTTTGCTTTATTGAATAATTGTTTTTATATTATAATCAACAAAACCCTCAAATTATAGTTATTTGAAGGCCTTGTTCATAACAATTCACTTTATTATTTATTATCATAATGTCCCCTGCATTGGGATATTTCAATTATATTATCTTTTATTCGATATACAAATAGATTACTACATTTACAATACTCATTGCTTTTTTGTCTGATTTCTGCCATTATGAAGACATTAATTTTTCAGTCTTACACTTAATTAACTTGATTAAATCGTTAGGCGTAAGTTCAATTTGATATCCTACCTTCCCTGCACTTATAATTATTGTTTCTAACATGTGGCAAGAATTATCAATTACCGTTCTATATTCTTTCTTCATTCCTATAGGAGAGCAGCCTCCACGAATGTATCCAGTAACCTTATTAATATCTGCAATCTTAATCATATTTACCGCTTTTTCACCTACTGCCCTAGCCGCTGCTTTTAAATCAAGCTCGTTGGAAACGGGAATGATAAAAACATAATAGTCTCTGCTTGTTCCCTGGGCAACAAGGGTTTTATAGACCTGATCAACAGGACGCCCTATCTTTTTTGCAACTGTAATCCCATCAATCAATCCATCACTATGATTATAGCTATATGTATTATATGAAATTCCTGCTTTATCAAGAATTCTCATAGCATTTGTCTTCAAATTCGCCAATTTCTATCCCCTCGCTTATGGTTTGTTGTTAGCCTTAACTACGTAAACTTCTTTACCAATTTCTCCAGATAGACAGACTTCATTTGCTTACTTGCCATAACTTGTTTAATTGGTGGCATTTTGAGAATGGCAGATAGAACAGCTGCCATTGCTCTGTGACTTTTAAAGGCCTTATTATCAAAAATTAACTCCTGAAGCTTTCCCTTTTCTATTGCCATTAAAACTATCCGATGAACTGAGTTCACAGGAGTAATGACACGCTCTTTTCTAGATTCTAAAATGATACTTTTCTTGATGCATGACCTTACGCAAACTCCACAGCCAAGACATATGTTTTCATCAACTATAACCTTTTTAGCATTGCCTTTTGACTCATTTGTAAATGAAATTGCTCCAATAGGACAAGCACTTACACATCTGCCACATCCATTACAAGTATCCTTCGTAATTGCAGGTAGATAGTTTGTAGTATGAACAGGCTGAAGACTTCCGAATTTCCGTGCCGCAATTAAAGCCTCACAGCAACACCCACAGCAATTGCAAATGAAGCTGACCCCTTCTCGAACATTTTCACCACATTGTACCAGGTTGTTTTCATATGCTTGATGTAAAAGCTCAAGAGCTTCTGATACATCTATTTGCCGTGCATACTCATATTTTGCTAACGATGCGGCGGCATTGTTAAAAGTTAAACATATCTCCATTGGTGCATCACATGCTTTATTTAAATGCTCCATCTTATGTCGACAGTAGCACATACTAACACCAATATGATTTGAAGTTCTAATAATATGACTTGCCTTTTCATAATCAAGAACATGAATTGCATTGTCATTTGTAAGGACTTCTTCTTGAACAAATACTCTGCCCAATTTGGTCTCACTACCAAAAAATAGTTCCGTTACAAAGTCCTCTTCCACATTTAAGTATTGATGATAAAGCTCACTAAGGAGCTTTTGGTCTACATCTCCCCTTAATCTCATTAGGGCAAATTCGAAAAACCCAGCCATTGGTGGGGGTAGGGTATAGATGGTTGTTCCCTTTACTTCAGAATCTAATAAGATTGCTCTGCTTGCTAGCCCATTGAGTATCTCATGGGCCTCCATTTCACTCATTCCCCAAATCTTTGCCGCCAGTTTTGCACTAAATGGCTTAATTGGCAACTGAGCTACAAGGCTTGCTTCTTTTTCAGTAAACAGTATTTTTAATATTTTATATAGTGTTTCTGATGGAGGAGCACCCTGAGGAAACCTATTCAACCTCTCCTCTAAGCTTTTATAGCTAGCCTTAAGTGATTGATGCGACATTCTTTTACCCCATTTCATACTATTTAAGTCAGAATTAAGAAGAATGAGCTTAGCCCCTAGCTCTTATTCTGACTACTGACTACTGTATTCTATATCTATATTCAAAAAGTTACTTATTCTTAAGCTTGGCAAGGGCATCTGCAAGGGCTGTATTGATTGGTGCGTCATCTGCTTTATTCTGTTGCCTCATGAAATTTATTACATCCTTTTTTGAAACTTTAGCATTTCCCGTTTTCCTTTTTTCAAAGGATGAAAGCTTTTCCCGATGTCCACATTTACACACAAATATTTGTCCTTCTCCTTCACCGCGTAACTCTAACTTTTTGTGACAAGTTGGGCACCGTGCATTGGTTACTTTGGAAATACCCTTTCTATGACCACATTCCCTATCTTCACAAACAAGCATTTTACCTCTTTTGCTATTGACCTCAAGCATATACTTGCCACATTCAGGGCATCTATTTCCTGTAACATTGTCATGCTTAAACTTCTCTTTGCTATTTTTGATCTCTCCAACTATTAATTTTGTATAATCCTTCATCTCATTAAGAAAAGTATTTTTATTTAACGAACCTCTAGCTATAGTACTTAACTTCTGCTCCCACTCTGCAGTTAATACTGGTGACTTTAAATCCTCTGGAACTAATTCTAGGAGCTGCCTTCCCTTTGAAGTTATAAAAATATCCTTGCCCCTTTTTTCAACTAAGAAACTATTAAAAAGCTTCTCCATAATGTCTGCCCTTGTAGCTACAGTTCCCAACCCACCTGTTTCACCCATGGTTTTTATTAGCCCTTTATCCCCAGTATCCATATACTTTGTTGGGTTTTCCATAGCCGAAAGTAGAGTTCCTTCATTAAAAGGAGCAGGCGGCTTGGTTTCTCCTCTTGTCTGGGAAATGTTTAATACCTTTAGCGTATCACCTTTATTTAGATCAGGAAGTATTTGATCTGAGATGTTATCCTTTGATTCCTCTTCCTCAAAACTATTATCATAAACTTCTTTCCAACCTTGGGCAATCACGACCTTACCCTTGGCTATAAAATTCTCTTCTCCAATTTTAGCTTTGATATTTATTTGCTCATATTCAAAGGGTGGAAATAAAACAGCTAAAAACCGTTTCACAGCTAAGCTATATATTTTTAATTCCTTACTACTCAAAGAACTAAGGAGCACGGTCTGCTCAGTTGGGATAATAGCATGATGGTCTGTAACCTTGGTATCATCAACAAAAGCTTTGTTTGGAGTTATTGGCTTGTTTAATATTTTCATAGCTGATTTGGAGAATGGATGAATATTACATGCCTTAATTCTATCTTTTAAAGTATCAACAATATCTCTAGATATATGTCTAGAGTCCGTTCTTGGGTAAGTTAAAACCTTATGCTGTTCATACAATTTTTGAATAATAGATAAGGTTTCCTTTGCTGAGTAACCAAAAAGTTTATTAGCCTCTCTTTGAAGGTCAGTCAAGTTGTATAACTGTGGTGGTAATGTTTTTTTACGGGTTTTATCAACCTCTATAACCTTGGCATCCTTATATTTCATAATAGATGTTAGCGTTGTATCGCTTTTATCCTTATCGAATGTTCTGGTATCTTTGGATCTACCATCCTGCCAGATGAGTTTTAACTTGTCAGTAACAGCAGTAATCCCATAAAAGGTTTTGGGTGTAAAGTTTCTAATCTCTTTTTCCCTTTTGGCGATGATAGCAAGTGTTGGAGTCTGAACTCTCCCGCAAGAAAGTTGAGCATTATATTTACACGTTAATGCTCTAGTGGCATTAATGCCGACAATCCAGTCACCTTCGGCACGAGCAGCAGCTGATGCATAAAGATTTTCATACTCTTTGCCGTTCTTTAGTTTATTAAAACCATCCCTAATCGCCCTATCTGTGACTGAAGAGATCCAAAGACGCTTAATAGGCTTTCTTATATGTGCTTTTTCTATTATCCACCTAGCAACAAGCTCCCCCTCACGTCCTGCATCTGTGGCAATAACAATGTCACTAACATCCTTGCGGTTCATTTGCGTTTTAACAGTATTATACTGCTTACTAGTCTGCTTTATAACAATAAGCTTTAGCTGGGTTGGAAGCATTGGCAAGTCTTCAATTCTCCATGCCTTGTATTTATCATCATACGCTTCAGGGTCAGCCAAAGTAACTAAATGACCTAATGCCCAGGTAACTATATGTGATTTTCCTTCGAGGTATCCATTGCCTTTATTATTACAACCCAGAACTCTTGCTATATCTCTTGCTACTGATGGCTTTTCAGATAATACTAATGTTTTACTCATTTAAATAATCCTCTCCAAATATCATTTTATATAATAGTAAATGAATTTAATCTATAACCAGCTTACGATAGATTGTTACTTATTCTACTATAGTAGCGCCTTTTACTCTTCTAGTATACTAGATATGGGTAATTTAGCAAAATGGTCAAGAAGCAATAGTGTACGAAAAAACCCTCCAAATCTTTCAATGGAGGGTATCTTTTCATTAAACTTTTACTTTTAATAGCTACTGAATGTCCTGGCGATTAAAATATATAATAGTCAATAAAATTCCTAGAAAACCTGTTATTAATATAGCTACCCATGAATACCAGTATGGAAAAGTTGCAACATTAATCAATGGATTTACAATACGTAAGGGAGCTGACCATGGATAAATTGCTAGAAATTCAGAATTCATTATCACTAAGTTAACAATTACGATACCAATGGTAAAAGCTACAGAAGCTACATAACTTTTTAAAATGCTTGTTAACAGCATCAACGGCATCACAAGCAAAAACATCATAAACCCAGTCAAAAGATAGACTTTTCCTACCTGTAAAATATTAGTCACATTAATACCTGCAAACCCTCCAAGCAGAGCAAAAACCATAGAAAGACCTAGTGTGTAAATGGTAAGAAACATTATCCAAATAAATACTAAAAGGCATTTGCTTATGATAAACATAGTTCTGTTGATAGGTATGATAAGTAAGCTTTTTAAGGTATCATCTTGGTACTCTCGGCTAAATGAATAAGTTGTTAGTAAGCCATACAGCATAACTCCAATAATTAGAATGATAAAGAAATTTGTCTGATCAGCATAGGTAGGGAAGTCAATAACCGCTACATTGTTGACCTCATCCATATCAAGTCTTTCAATGGCTTTAAACATTAAGAAATTAATAAAAGGTGAAACACTAGCACCAGCCAATGTAATAAGAAGCATATATGAGCGCTTTAGTTTTAAAATTTCAGTATAGAGTAACCTAACCAATGGAGCCACCTCCTGTAATGCCAATAAAGTAGTCTTCTAAATTATCTTCTTTCATAACTAACTCCATAACCTCCAGCTGACTCTCTACTAACAACCTATTTATTTGGGCTGGTGGAGTATCTAGGTTGTAAATCCTTAGTACATTTTCTTCTACAAGCTCATGTTCAAAAATATTCAAGTTATTTTCCATAAGTTTAATTGCTTGGGATATGCTTGATGTTCTTATCTGTAAATATTTTCTATTAGCATTCTTTAAAGCCTTTAGGTCAATTTCTTCTAGAAGAACTCCATGGTGAATTATACCAACACGATCGGCCAATTGCTCAATTTCACTAAGAATGTGACTTGACACCAATATTGTAATATCTCTCTCATTAGCTAACTTCTTTATCAGTTTACGCATCTCTTTAATGCCAATTGGATCTAGACCATTAGTAGGTTCATCAAATATCAATAATTCAGGGTGATGCATAATAGCTCTAGCTATTCCTAGGCGCTGTTTCATACCCATTGAATAATTGCCTACCAGCTTAGTTGTTTCATCAGCTAAACCTACTATTTCTAAGGCTTCCTGAATAGCCTTTTGTTTTTTCAAACCCATAAGTCTTGCATAAACTTGTAAGTTTTCAGTTCCAGTTAAGTTAGGATAGAAACCTGAATACTCAACTATGGCCCCAACTCTATTTAAAATTCTGTTTTTGTTCTTTTTTAAATCCATTCCAAATATCTCAATATTTCCTTCAGTAGGTTTTATCAGTCCTAAAAGCATACGGATTGTTGTTGTTTTTCCAGCACCGTTACGACCAAGAAATCCAAAAATCTCTCCCTTGCGAACTGTCATATTTAACTGATCTACAGCTTTTTGAGTGCTGTAATGTTTTGATAAGTTATATGTTTTTATAGCGGTTTCCATATCTTCATCTCCTCATAAAATCCAGCATTGCTGATTATATATTGTCTGTAGTATAACACCTGGCGCACAATCGTTTATTAGTCCTTTCTTAACAATTCCTTAAGTATTTATTAAGAATTGCTTCATTTGATTACAAAGCTAAAACCCTATCAAAGACTTTTCAAATTAGTCAATTAATAGGGTTAAAAAATCCTTTTGAATTCTGTTTTAGTTTTGACTTTAATTATTCAAAGTAAACTACTTCCACATCACCTTGATTAATAATGTTAATTCTATTGGAGCCTGAACCAAAACTAACATTTCCGGTAGCCTGATTATCCTCTGTTTCCGCTGAAATGTCCCACTCTACATTTCCACCTAGGGAATACTGGTTATTAACCATGGCTTTAATAGCAATGTTATCACTTTTTACATTCAACTTTACTTTCCCCTGGTTTTCTACAAGCCAGGTATTTGTAACGGCATCACTATCAATTTCTGTATCATAATAGTAATAATTATTTTGTCTCTTTATCTCTACCTGTTTATCATTAGGCATAAAAATTGTATAACTAAGACTATTAACACCTAGATTCAGGTCTCTTGCCCTTGGTATATCTGTAATCTGAACAAATAACACATCTCCAACCTGGTTAGTTAAAACTTCTATTTGATTAGCAAAATCCTCAGCTCTTTCCTTTGTTTCAGCGTTAATTTCCCCTCTAGCAAAGACAATTAAAGAATCAGACTCTCCTTTTTTAAAACTTACTGATGCTTTTGGAAGTTCAATAATTACTTTACTTACTGTTTCCGGTATATTCGCTCTAGTCTCTGGAACCACTACAGCATATTCTTGGCTAGCTATAACAGCGGTAATTTTGGGAATAACCCCAATACTAGAGACTGTATATACACCAATACTAAAAAGTGCTAAAACTATTATTAAGAAGATACTTACAAGATCATATTTGATTTTGGGCTGATCATCTTTTGCTAAAAAAAGATAGAGTACTATTTCTAATCCCAATATAATTAAGACAATAGGCCACCAGTTTAGTATCTGAGTAATTATTGCAGTTTCCTTTATAAGTGCTGCTAATAGAATAACTCCGAGGGAGATAAGCAATACTCCCATGGACATACTACCTACTCGCCACTTTCGCATAGGCTGCTCCCTCCATTTTCTTCACCTTTTTCTCCACTTTTTTCTTCCTTGCTACCTAGCAGCAATTTTATTCCTCCAAGAATAAACAAGAAAGCTATCAACGCTGTTTGTAAGTAGTTACTTATTGTCCAGCTAATGTATTGACCAATTAATGGTAAGGCCACTCTATTAAATATTAGAATTAGACCTAATATTATTAATCCATATCCTAAAATTTTGTTTTTACCAATTTCCCAATGTCTGTCTCCATTTATCCAAGAGAAAAATATAATATCTTCATCTTTTGAAGCACCCTCATCCGATACTTTCTTTAAAGTGTCAAACACCCCAAAGAACCAAATAACTGGGAGAATAAACATTAGGAAGCTTAGACGTAAAGCATCTGTAAAAAAGAGTATAAAGAAAAACATGGTCATTAATTGTAATCCTTGACGTTGTAGTCCTAAATACATATGTCCCGCCCCAGGTATTATAGAAAATGCTAAGGCTATTAGTTTTTTATTTTGCTTAGTAAGTTCCAAAGAATTCACTTGCCTCTTTTCATTCCCATCTTCCACATCCATATTGTTAATTCTGTTAGCTATTATCATACTATCCACCAAAGAAATCAGCCAAATAAGTGGTATTATGATGAACAAAACACCTGCACTATGAATAAACAGTATTTCCATTAAGACAAATATTCCTAAAAAAGTACCTATGGTTGTTAATAAAAATATCCACCCCCTCATAACCTGACCTAAGTACATTTGACCCAAACCTGGTATAAAAGAAAGTATAAAAGTCAAGAATTTACTCTTTCTTTTCAAATCTATCACCCCAATCTTGTTTAGTTAAATCTTCTAAATCTAAATCTATTAGCCTTTCTGTCCATCCACTTGCTAGTAGCTCTCTGGACCTTGTAGTATCTACCAGTTGAACAGTTGTTTTAGGAATATAATAACCAATAAAATCAAAAACCCCACTACTGAAAAAGGCTAGAGTAATACAAGCAGCTGCAACATAGTACAAGAGGATATCGGAAGACTTCTTTCTTTTTTTGTTTGACTTTATGGATGTTTTAATTTCTTGAGTATTGATTTGTCTCATTACATTATTAGCAAAATCCATATTTACCAAACTAACCACTTCGTTTATTTTTGTCCCCTCTATTATAGACAAATATGTCTCTAAACAATCATCACAATCAACTAAATGGCATTCCATTTCCTTTTGTTGCTGTTCATCAATTATATTATCAGCATAACGTTTCCATTGCCTATGGTTGTAGTGGCTCATATTATCCTCCCTCCTCCGCATATTGTTGAAGAAGCTTTTTTGCTCGAAAAACCCTGGATTCTACCGTTCTGATACTAACCCCTTCTTCATCTGCTATTTGCTTACAACTTTTAGCTTCTAAAAAGTGTTTGATAATAACCTCACTATATTTTACAGGTAAACGGCAATAAAGATTTTTTATGGACTCAAATTCTTCCTTTTTGATAATTTGATCTTCCACCAGCTCATTATTCGATAAATTTTGGTTAATTATTTGCTCAGAATATACTACCTGCAACTCTTCTTCCACTTTATGCTTTCTTTTATAGTCAATGGCCTTATTTGTTGCAATTCTACCAATCCATGTTTTAAAGCCTTTAAAATTATAACTGTGTAGGGAACGGTAAATTTGTATGAAAGTTTCTTGGGCCAAATTTTCTGTTTCCTGGTGGTCTCTTACTATATTAAAAATAATTGCAAATACATAGTTCTGATACTTCTCTACTATATCTCGAAATGCTTTCTGATCCCTCGCTAAAGCTGCTTTTATGAGATTTTCCTCCGCTTTCATATAACCCTCCTTTCCCCTACACAATAATAGACGTAATAAACTCTCAATCTACTGCAAGTTTTTTGCAATTTTTTTAAACTTATCGTAAAAAAAGGCAATAAATACTAAGTATTTATTGCCCATCAATATTCTAACATTTTTTAGAAGTTTTTAGGAGGTTTTAGTTTCTAATGCAATTTTATTTACTCCATTTAAGAATGCCAGCACACTTGCTTTAATTACGTCTGTATCTACTGCCTTGGCATTATATATTTTTCCGTTAAATTCAAATTGAATACAAACCCGACCCAAGGCATCTTTTCCTCTAGAAATACTGTTGATTCGGTATTCCTTTAGCTGTATGTCTTTACCAACTATACTTGTAATAGCACTACACAAGGCATCTATAGGACCATTTCCAGTAGCACTTTGCACTAGGTTTTCTTCACCCTTTCTTAATTTGACTGTAGCTGTTGGAAATAGAGTGTTGCTTATTACTTGAAAATCCACTAACCCATATAGCTCAATTCCATTTCCTACAAAAGCTTGATTCTGTCCTCTATAATATTCCTTCAACAGATAGTAAACATCATGATCATATACTTCTTTTTTTCTGTCTGCTAATTCTAAAAAACTATCATATATGGTATCGAAGATATCTTCTTCCATATTTTCATATCCTAGATTTCCTAACACATGCTTGAAAGCATGACGTCCTGAGCGAGCTGTTAATACCAATTCCATCTCCTGAGCACCTACATCCTCAGGACGGATAACTTCATATACATCTCTAGATTTTAATAGGCCATCTTGATGAATTCCAGATGAGTGGGCAAAGGCATTCTCTCCTGTTATAGCTTTGTTTACCTGTACGTCCAAGCCCATCATTGCACTTACAAGCTTAGAAGTTCTTAGTATTTCGGTGGTTTTCACATCACTATATCCACCATAATACTCAGGGTGTACCTTAAGTCCCATGACTACTTCCTCTAGAGAAGCATTACCAGCTCTTTCACCAAGTCCATTAATAGTACATTCTACTTTATCTGCTCCATTTCTTATAGCAGCTAGTGAATTAGCTACAGCAAGACCTGTATCATTGTGGGAATGTACACTCAAAATAACTTTGTCATTTAGGTTTTTTAATCGATAGTTTATGTTTTTAATTAACTCACCAAACTGCTCTGGTACTGCATAGCCAACAGTATCTGCAATATTAATGCAGGTAGCACCTGCCTTAACTACCGCTTCTACTGTCTTCCATAAATACTCAAAGTCTGAGCGAGTAGCATCCTCTGGGGAATACTGCACTTCTGGAAGAAGAGTTTTAGCATACTTAACAGCCTCAACTCCCATTTCCAATATAGAATCCCTGGATTGCTTAAACTTCTTTTCTACATGTAGATCTGAAGTGCCCAGAACCATATGGATCATTGGTTTTTCAGCATTTTTAATACTATGATAGACTGCATCAATATCACTTTTTACTGCTCTTCCCAGAGCTGTAATAACAACATCTTTACCTACTTCCTCTGAAATCCTTTTAACTGAATCAAAGTCCCCTTTAGAGGATGCAGGAAATCCAACCTCTATCATATCCACCTTAAGTCTTTTTAGCTGTTTTGCAATCTCTAATTTCTCATATAAGTTTAATTTTGCCCCAGGAACCTGTTCTCCATCTCTTAATGTTGTGTCGAAAATATAAATCTTTCTTGACATTAAACTTCCCTCCTTGAAAATAAAAAACCTTCCGTCTCTAAGAGACGGAAGGTTAAATTCCGCTGTACCACTCTTTTTGCTATAAAGCAAAAAATCACTTAAAAGATACGGGTAGATATTATTTTAATATCACCGATATCCCGCCACTTTAACGATTGGCATCCGTTCCCACCTACTTATTTTCAGCGGACAGCTCATAGGCGAGTTCATCACATTTTGAATCCTGTTTCGCACCAGCCAACAGTTCTCTGTAATTCTCCAAGTGACTACTATTCCTCTTCATAGCATTTATATTATTGTATTGCCACATATATTATCATATGAGATTGCACTTGTAAATACAGAATTGTAATTACTTAAAATTTATTTAAAGTAAGTCATTGTAGTATTTAGACTGTTATGTCCCATAATTCGAGCCAATTTATGCATTGAGGTCTTTGCAGCCTTTCTATATCCGAAATTATGCCGCAGAGAATATGCACTTAATCCTTCAAGTCCAGCAATATCCAGATATTTTTTCACGAGATGTCTTAAAGCTCTCTCCGTAAGTCGCTCTCCAGTTTTCTTAGATAAAAATAGGTAGTTGGTGTTCGTAGCCATATATTTTTCAAGAATCGATTTACACATATTATTTAGGGGAACCTTACGTCTTTGGTTTTCCGCTCCAACTATAATAACTCCGCTCTTTTGAAAAGTCTTAACATCTACCACTTTAAGATTACAGATTTCCCCAGCCCTAATTCCCGTAAAAATCATCAGTTTCAATATTACCTGATCCCTTAGGTTCCCATGAGCCTTTACTGCATCTAACAAACGTTTTTCCTCTTCATTATTAATCATGTGCGGCGGACTTTTTGGTAATGGAAGAAGTTTTATATGTTTGGAAGAGTCCTTTCGAACAAACCCATGATGATGTGCCCAATGAAATAACAACTTTATCGTAGAGAGCCTTCTGTTTATTGTGGAGGGCTTCAGATCTACTTTTTTCATAGCTTCTTTATAAGTGACAAGTTCTTTAAGGGTTATCTGATCAAAGGAAAAGATAAGCACGTTTTGACAAGTCTCCATGCCTTGATATTCATGCCAACCCATAAAGTGCTTTAAATCAGCTGCGTATTCCTGAATGGTTCTGGAGTTTAAATTTCTTCCTCTAAGTGAGTCAATAAACAAATCAATAATCTCCATACCTTTCGAGGAGACATTTCTCATGTTATTCAAAAATTGAACCCCCTTAACTGTTGACGAATATTAGTGGACATGTTAATCTAGCAAATAGTGGACATTAACACCTAGTATAATGCTTATATTATAACCTATCAACCCTTTTTAAACAGAATAGAGAGAAGGTTAGTAATTTGTTTCAAGTAACTATTTTATTATATTTATGCGCTGCTGTAATTTCCCTTGTATTAATGAAAAACCACAAATTAGTCAACATTGTTTCAAACATAATATGTATAGCTGCAGCCTTATTAGGGACTGCAGCTTCTATTATACAAATCATCTCTGGTCATGATGTCATTAATCTGGCGATATTTGATTCCCAAATACCTTTCATTTCTATAAATCTTGTTATTGACCATCTATCTGCCTTTTTTGTGCTTGGATTGTCCATACTTGTGTTATGCGTCTCCATCTACTCTATTGGGTATAATTCCCATTATTACGATAAACGAAACGTAGGACTTTATAATTTTCTGTATGCAACTTTTATTTTATCCATGTTTTTAGTCATTACTGCGGGCAATGCGGTTTTTTTCTTTATCGCATGGGAGACAATGGCTGTACTATCATATTTTCTAGTAGTATTTGAATCTGAGCAAGAAGAAAACCAAAGGGCTGGAACACTATACATTATCATGACACATCTAGGTACAGCATTTTTATTGATTGGTTTCATGGTCATGTTCAGCTATACTCACTCCTTTGACATATTTGGAAGTTCGGATGCTATACCTGGATTTGCTAAGAATATTATGTTTGTCCTGTTTCTGATTGGGTTTGGTACAAAAGCAGGAGTGATTCCATTCCACATCTGGCTACCTTCCGCACATCCAGCTGCTTCAAGCAATGTATCTGCTCTGATGTCTGGCATTATGATAAAAACAGCTATCTATGGACTAATTCGATTTTTGCTTTTTTATTTGCATATCCAACATACATGGTGGGGAATTTTGATCCTATGTATTGGAGTTGTATCAGCTGTGTTGGGAATTGCTTACGCTCTGATGGAAAATAACATTAAGAGACTTCTGGCATTCAGTAGTATTGAAAATATCGGTGTCATACTGATTGGTTTAGGTGTAAGTTTTATTGCATTTGCTCAAAATAATTTATTTTTAGGTGGTTTAGCACTTACAGCATCTCTTTTTCATACTTTTAACCATACACTATTTAAAGGCGGCCTGTTCCTTGGAGCAGGGGCAATCCAATATTCCACTCATACTAAAGATATGGAGCAACTTGGTGGCTTAATCAAAAAGTTGCCCGTTACAGCGTTTTTTATGTTGTGCTTTTCTCTTGCCATATCGGCAGTTGTTCCTTTTAACGGCTTTGTAAGCGAATGGCTGACCTACCAGTCACTTTTTGCAAATATTAGCCCTGGACAAGCCGGGATGAATATTGTATCTATTTTATCCATTACAGCCCTCGCTCTGTCTGGAGCTTTGGCAGCAGCATGCTTTGTCAAACTGTTTGGAATTTCCTTTTTAGGCCTTCCCAGAAGCGATTATGCTGTGGACGTGAAAAAGATTCCTGTAACAATGAATATTGGAATGGGTATACTTGCAACATTTTGCCTTGCTGCAGGTATTTTTCCTATAGTTTTCCTAAAGATGGTTGACAAGGTCGCTTTAGATTTGACTGGCATCTCCATAGCAGACCAGCTACAAGGAGGATTTTTTATTGCTTATTATCCTTTGGATATTTCAGGTAGTAGCATATCTCCTATATCAATATTAATTATTGTACCTTTAATCATTTTGTTCGCATTTTTGTTAATGCGACTCATTGGAGGAAAGTATGTAGAAAGAAAATCTGGAACCTGGGACTGCGGCTTCGGAAAACACAATTCCAGAATGCAATATAGTGCTACTGGGTTTACCAAGCCGCTTAGAATCATCTTTCGAATTTTATATCGTCCAAAAAGAGAATTTGAAATTGAGCAAGGACGATCACCATATTTTCCTACCTCAATAAAATATAAAGTTTCTACAGAGCCGATATTTGAAAAGTACTTATATAACCCAATGCTTCACTTCATTAATAACTTTTCAATCAAAACAAAGCTTTCGATCCAAACAGGAAGCATTCACATGTATCTTTTGTATATTCTAGTAACCGTACTGGCACTAATGTTATATAACAGGCTTGTTTAGGAAGAAGTAAAAGGAGAGACTTATCATGAGCACTTTTGTTTATATATTGGTTCAAATACTAGTAATAATTTTACTGGCACCTTTGGTCAACGGTGTGATACAGAAAGTGAAAGCTCTTACACAGAAAAGAAAGGGAGCACCTTTACTACAAATGTACTTTGATTTGAGGAAATTGTTTCACAAGAGTGCAGTTGTTTCAGAGGTGTCTTCATGGATTTTTAAAGCAACACCCTATATCGTGTTTTCTACTGCAGTTACTGCAGCCTTATTTGTACCAGTATCAACGATGATCACACCAGCAGCCTTTCCAGGAGATGCAATCATGCTTATTTACCTCCTAGCCTTGGGTAGATTTTTTATGGTGCTTGCTGGACTGGACACAGCTAGTACATTTGGGGGTATGGGAAGTAGCAGGGAGGCCATGATTTCATCTTTGATGGAACCATCGATAATTGTTTCAGTAATAACAATTGGCCTTATCTCTAAGTCAACTTCCGTATATCAGATGATGACCACCGCCCAATTTGCAGGTCTGCCGCTAGCTCATCCTGTATATTTAGTAGTTTTTCTTGCATTTCTTGTCATCATTGTTACTGAATCCTCGAGAATTCCTGTGGATGACCCAGCAACACATCTTGAACTTACTATGGTTCATGAAGCAATGATTCTTGAATATTCAGGAAGGCACCTAGCCTTGATGGAACTTAGTGCCGTAATCAAACAGCTGGTGTTTATTACATTTGTAGTTAATATCTTTATGCCCCATGACCAGCTTATTGGAATGGTCGGTATAGGTGCGATTATGCTTTCGCTTCTAATTTATGTGCTCAAAGTTATTGTTATATCTGTATTAATTGCCGTTATAGAGATCAGTACAGTCAAGTTTCGTCTTTTAAGTGTACCTAACCTAGCGGCCCTATCATTTATTTTATCTTTTTTAGGATTTCTAAATTATCTTGTTCTTTGGAGGTAGCAATGGCTAATTATCTTGATGCACTATCAGTATTAATCTTATTTTCATCCTTTATTCTTGTAGCTAATAAAAGGGTTAAGTCGTATATAAGGACCTTCAGAATACAATCCATTCTAATTGCTTTTGCAACAGGAATCATGGGCATTCAAAGCCTGCAAACTGAAGGCCACATTGATATACTTGTGGTTTGTTTGATCATGATTGTTTTGAAGGTAATCTATATACCAAACCTTTTAAATAAAGCTTATGACAAAGTTCAGTATAAAGTAGAAAAGGACTTCTTTTTCAATATACCGTTGCATGTCTTTGTATGCTGCATTCTAGTAGTATTCTCATTCTTTTCGCTTTCAACCATTAAAGATATCAACGCTGGTACCGTAAATATGCAAGTAGTGAATATGGTTTCTGTAGTCCTCATAGGATTATACTTTATGATTACTCGCAAGAAAGCCATTGGTCAGATTGTAGGATTTCTTGTAATTGAAAACGGACTTTTTGTTACAGCCATATTTGCTACACATGGGATGCCATTCATTGTGGATTTGGGTATTTTTATAGACATTTTAACAGCAGTATTAATTATGGGAATCATGGTATTTAAGATCAATGAAGAATTTGACTCGATTGACATAAACAAACTAAAGAATTTGAGAGGATAGCAATATGGGATTTATTCTGCTGGCTTTACCAGTTATTACAGTTATTCTATTTATGCTTTTTAGGGGAAGACGCTTGCTACACGGATTAAGCATAGCATCTTCAACTATTTTGCTGATTGTATCAGTATTCTTAACCAAAAGTGTAATTCTATACGATACAGTTGAATATTCCGCCTTTTGGGGGTTCTATTACGTTGATGCTTTAAGCATTATTGTGCTTGATATAGTAATAGTTTTAGGTTTCATCGTGAGTATCTATTCAATTGGTTATCTGAATGAGGAATTAAAACATGGAAAGATAGACACCGCAAGATTAAGACTTTACTATATTTTGATGTATTCTTTCATGTTTACCATGGTCCTTGCTTTGACGGTGAAAAATATGGGTATCATGTGGATTGCAATCGAAGCAACTACTTTGGCTTCAGCATTCCTGGTAGGGTTTTATAATAATAAGCAGTCTTTAGAAGCAGCATGGAAGTATATAATCATCTGTTCTGTAGGAATTGCCTTTGCCCTTTTGGGTATTATTTTCTTACATCTATCTTCCCTAAATGTATTACAAGATTCACAACTACTTGACTGGACAGCATTGTTTGATCATGCAACACTCCTAGAAAGTTCCATATTAAGACTAGCCTTTATGTTTATTCTTATAGGATTTGGAACCAAGGCAGGGCTTTCTCCAATGCATACATGGCTTCCCGGTGCACACAGCCAAGCTCCCGCACCAATTAGTGCACTCTTGTCAGGTGTTTTATTAAATAGTGCCATGTATGGAATTATCAGGACTGTGGCTATAGTAAATAAAAATCTAGGAAGCAGCATTTTTACCGGAAGACTTTTAATAGCCTTGGGATTATTATCTGTAGCACTTGCTGCCATAGTCATCCTTACCCAAAAAGAATATAAAACTCTGCTGGCATACTCCAGCATTGAACATATGGGGATTATCGCATTTGCAATAGGCATCTTTACTCCTGGATCAATATTTGCAGCGTTATTCCATATGATCAACCATTCATTTACAAAATCAATGCTTTTTCTTTGTTCAGGGAGTATTATGCAAAAATATCATTCGGGAAAGATTTCGAAAATCAAAGGCGTCCTCAAGATACTTCCTGTTACAGGTACCGCCTTTATGCTAGGTTTGTTTGCTATAGCAGGGACTCCTCCTTTTAGTGTTTTTGCCAGTAAGTTCAACATCATACTATCAGCTTTTGAAAATGATACTCCCATTTTAGGGGTGCTTCTGGTAACTCTTCTATCAATTGTTTTTATGGGAATTGTACTGAATCTATTTAGGATGTTTTACGGTGACCGAGGTACACAGGATTTAAAACCTGGAGAGTTCAATATTCCTGGTACTGCCGCTATAGTTTTACTTCTTCTCGTGATATCTATTTCCGGGATATATATTCCAAATGAATTAGGTGATCTGATTATTAAGGCTCAAACAATTATACTTGGGGGGTAACGTAGATGAAATGTAAGGCATTGAACAAGAAACTATCAGAAATATTCTCTGATGATATATACAATAGTATTATCGCTAACTCAAATGAACTTTATCTAGATGTTAATGCTAATAAAATAGAAGATATCTGCATTTTTATCAACAGGGAATTATTATTTCCCCTTGTATCCCTTTTTGCAAACGATGAGAGAAGCCTTTCAGGAAAGTATGCGGTTTATTATACTTTTGCCGCAAGGGACAATGGTCTATTACTGGTTATTAAAGCCACAGTTGACCCAGAGGTGCAGACCTTTCAGTCAATTAGTGATAAAGTCCATGCAGCGGCTCTATATGAAAGGGAAATTAATGATATGTTTGGGTTAATTCCATTAGGACATCCCGATCCAAAAAGACTTGTATTTCACAGTAACTGGCCGGATGAAAACTTTCCATTGCGGAAGGATTTCGATTTGAAATGCAAACCAACCTTTGTAAAAAAAGTTATACCTTTTACGAAGATAACAGGTGATGGAATTTTTGAGATTCCGGTAGGACCTGTCCATGCGGGAATTATTGAACCAGGCCATTTTAGGTTTAGTGTGGCAGGAGAGCCCATCATAAATCTGGAAGCACAGCTATATTTTGTTCACAAGGGAATCGAAAAAATGTGTGAAGGATCAAGTATTGAACGGTGCCTATTCGTGTCGGAACGCATATCTGGAGATGAAACTTTCTCAAACTCACTAGCATACTGCCAAGCAATAGAAAAAATCGCCGGAGTCTTAATCCCAGAACGGGCACAATACACAAGGGTTATCTTTGCTGAGCTTGAGAGGCTTACCAGCCATCTTGGAGATCTTGCTGGAATATGTCTAGATACAGCGTATGGATTTGCAGCCTTCCAGTTTAGAATGCTACGAGGATGGGCGTATATAATTGCTGATGAGCTTTGTGGAATGAGGTTTTTAAGAAGTGTTAACACACTTGGAGGAGTAAGAAAAGATTTTGTGGCAGGGAAGGAAAAAAGGATACTTGAACATTTAACAAAGATAAAAAAGGAACTTGATGATACTGTCAAGATTATAAAATCAAAGAGTATGTTTATTGACAGGGTGGAGAATACAGGAGTTCTTCACCATAATATCGCTGTTGATTTAAATGCTGTTGGTCCAGGTGGACGTTCAGCAGGTGTACGTTATGATGTGAGAAAATCATTTCCATATGAGGCATATGCAAAGCTTGAGTTCACAGTACCTGAGCATAATAATGGAGATGTCAACTGTAGAATGAATCTCAAGATAGAAGAAAGTTTTGAATCAATAGGTTTGATCATTAAAGCTATGGAAGCGATGCCCGAAGGAAAAATTCTGGAACCTGTTAAGGAAGTTCAACCCTTTCAGTTTGCTTTCGGGATGACAGAGTCTCCTAGAGGAGAAAATATTCACTGGGTCATGACTGGAAAAAACAATAGCCTATTCAGGTACAAAGTAAGAACGCCTTCTTTCTGCAACTGGCCAGCGGTATGCCATGCAGTAAAGGGCAATACGGTACCAGACTTTCCTTTAATCAATAAGAGTTTTAACCTTTCATATGCAGGAAATGACTTATAAAGGTGGGTAAAATATGTTTAATATGCTGAAAAAAATAATTAAGTATCCTAGGCTTACTGTGGAATACCCTAATAAGACTATAGATTCAAGTCTTTTTGTAGGAAAACCTGAAATAGATAAGTCAAAATGCATACTCTGCGGTGAGTGTGTTTCAAGATGCCCTTCCTCTGCCATTATCATGGACAAAGGTAATAAGGATATTGGAATAAACATTGATGAGTGTTTGTTTTGTTCATTATGCGAAGACATATGCCCGACAGGTGCAGCACAGATGAGCCATGAGTTTGAACTTGCGGAAAAGATTAGGAATGCCCTGAGAAAAACACCTGCAGTTATTGAGGAAAGGGAATTACCTGATGAATCTTATGAGGTAATATGTGAAAGAGTTAAAAAGAAAATTGCCCAAGTTTATCAAAGAAGCCTTCAAATTAGAGAAGTTGATGCAGGTTCATGTAATGGTTGTGATTATGAAATTAATGCATTAAACAATCCATTTAATGATTTGGAAAGATTAGGGATTCATTTTGTTGCATCTCCAAGACATGCGGATATGCTGCTGGTAACAGGTACCGCCACAAGAAACATGGAGCTTGCCCTGGTTAAAACGTATAATGCAGCACCTGATGCCAAATTTGTTGTAGCTGTTGGAGCATGTGCCTGTAGTGGTGGGATTTTTAAGGATAATTATGCCACAAGAAATGGCATTGATTGTATCGTACCTGTGGATGTCTATATTCCCGGTTGCCCTCCCAGACCACAGTCAATCATGTACGGTATATTAAAAGCTTTAGATAAACAGGATAAACTATAAGTTGCCAAAAAATATATTAAAAATGCCCCAGCTTTACGTTGGGCATTTTAGTGGCAACGAGAACCAGAAGGTGCTTCCTTTACCTGGTGTGCTTTTCACCCCGATTTTTCCATTGTGAGCTTCAACAAGATGCTTTGCTATGGCTAATCCCAAGCCTGTACCACCCAAGACCCTTGATCTTGCCTTATCTACCCGGTAAAACCTTTCAAATACCCTAGGCTGGTCCTCCTTTGGAATACCTACCCCAGTATCCCAAACATGTATTTTAACTTCCTTTTGAGTAGGTACTACCTTTACTCCTATCTTCCCCTTCTCTTTCCCAGAAGCTTGATTACTAGTATACTTGATTGCATTGTCCAGTAGATTTAATAATATTCTAGTCAATGCATCTTCATTGGCCTCAACCATTGGCATTTCCTTAGGAATTTCAAGCACAACCTCTAAGTCTTCCTCAATAATTTTAGGATTTATACTGGACAAAGTATTTTCAATCGTTCTTAATATATCAATAGGTTCTTTTACAAGTACTCCTTTTTGGGCCTCTGCTTTAGAAAGGTCAAGCAATCCATCTGTAACTCTAATTAACCTATCAGCCTCAGAGTCAATAATTTTAATGAATTTCTCTCTGATAACTGGATCTTCCATGGCGCCATTTAATAAGGTTTCTGCAAAGCCTTTAATAGATGTTAGGGGTGTACGTAACTCATGAGAAGCATTTCCCACAAACTCAGTCTTCATCTGAGCTAGATTCTGCAATTCTGTGATATCATGTATGACAACAATTAATGCGGTCAGTTTATTATTAGTCACTACAGGAATTAAATCAGCTTCTAATATTCTGTCATATGGATGGGAAATGTTTAATTCACATTTTAAGCGTTGTTGACTAGCTAAGGCTTCTTCTATTTTAGAATTCAACTCATAATTTCTAAAGACCCGAAAACTTTGTTTCTCCTTAAGATTTTTAAGATTTATGTTTAAGAGTCTGATTGCTGCTGGGTTTACCATTTCAATTTTTCCCCGGGAATTCAGCACTAAGACCCCACTTGACATGTTATTTAAAATAGCCTCTAACTTTGCTTTACTTGTTTCTAGTTCCCCTATTTTTTCTTGAAGAGTATCTGTCATGTAGTTTAGAGAGTTAGCTAAATCTCCAACTTCGTCATCAGTTCTAGGAAAAGCTCGCTTACTCCAGTTTCCCTTTGCAATGTCCTTAGCAGTGACATTTAATTCCTCAATTGGTTTTGTAATAGAACTTGCAAGCCTCACACTAATTAAGATAGCAATGACTGTAATGAATAAGATACTAAGGTTAATTGTATTTCTCATTCTGGCCAGGGCCTCATGGATGCTACTTAAGGGCAATGCTAACCTTATTACCCCAAACAGCTGCCCGTCTTCCTCTACGGGTAATGCCAAATAGAGCATCTGTGACTCCACAGTAGTACTATATCGCTCGTAGGTAGCTGCATCTCTTCTATCAATAGCCTCCATTACTTCCGGTCTGGTTCTATGATTTTCCATGACTGCTGCTGCTTCATGAGAATCGGCCAAAACTTCACCATCTAAGGCAATAATCGTAATTCTTGTCTCAATATCTTTTGCAATTTCTTTTATTAATCGATCAAGTTGATGGTGATTTCCTTTCCACTTTTGTGAAAAGGATTTCTCTTGCGTTAAGAAACCCTTTACAATCATAGTCTCTGTGAGGAGATGCTCCTCAATATTTTCCATAAAATATCTTTCCATAGGATATTTCAAACTAGTACCAAGCAAGATGAAAGAAAAAGTTATCAGAATAATGTAGGTAAGCAGCAATCGACCCTTAATACTTCTAATTAGTCTCCTCATATTTTATTGCTCCTGAAACTTATAACCCACACCCCTGACTGTCTTAACGAACCTTGGGTTAGATGGGTCTTGTTCGATTTTTTGTCGTAAGTGTCTAATATGAACATCAATTGTTTTGGTATCTCCACAATAATCGTAGTTCCAGAGACTTTGAAGCAGATTTTCTCTACTAAATACCTTTCCAGGATTTGCAGAAAGCAGTATTAGGAGATCAAATTCTTTTGCGGTCAAATCTACCTCTTTATCTCCATTGAACACTTGGTGTCGAACTGCATCTATTTTTAGTTTTCCACTTTTGAGCATTCCTTCATTAGGTGGTGTGGAGCTTTTTTCTGATAGCCTTCTATATACAGCCTTTACCCTTGCAGTAAGTTCTCTAGGACTAAAAGGTTTAGTTATATAGTCATCTGCCCCCATCTCTAAACCTAATACTGTGTCTATCTCCTCTTTTTTAGCTGTTAACATTATTACTGGAACCTTGGTTTCTTTGCGTAGAATACTCAAAAGCTCAAATCCGTCAATCTCAGGTAACATCACATCTAATATTATTAAATCGGGCTTTTCGCCCCTGACCTTTTCCAAAGCTTCCGTTCCATTTACGGCAGTTATGGTATTAAAACCAACCTCTTGAAGATTGTAGGAAACCAAGTCTAGAATGTTTTGCTCGTCATCAATTATTAGGATTTTACCTTTCATGATTCTAACCTCCTACCATTTGTACATAGTATCCCAATAGATCTTCTTTAAAAATACCATACTTTTATGAAAATTTATAGCATGTGCTTTTTTTGAAAGTAGTTTACCTTAGGGATTTAAGTCTTTTCTTTCCCCTGTTACTAAAAATATTACACTTTCACAGATGTTTGTAGCATAATCTGCTATTCTTTCCAAGTATCTGCTAATAAATAATAGATGTGTGGCTTGGGTAATAGTTTTTGGATTCTCCATCATTATAATCAATAATTCCCTAAAAATCTGGTTATGCAGATTATCTACCTGATCATCGTCTAAAGATATTTCCTCTGCCAATACAATATCTTGGCTAACATAACTGTCCAAGGCTTTCTTAACCATTTTTTTTGAGAGCTCAGCCATTCTTGGAATGTCTATAAGAGGTTTGATAAGTGGCTCCTTACCAATTCTTTTTACAATTTTGGCAATATCACAGGACAAATCAGCCATTCTTTCTAAGTCCTTTATAACATTAAAGGTAATACCAATCATTCTTAAATCCTTACCCATTGGCTGTTGAGTTGCAATTAACTTCATACATCTATCCTCAATTTCTAAGTCAAATTTGTTAACAATATTATCTTTTTGTAAAACAACTTCTGCAAGGTCCAAATCTTGTTTTGCAAGTGATTTTATTGAGTCTGTAATCATGTCCTCCACTAAACTACCCATCTTTAGTATCTCTTTTTGAAGTTCTTCAAGAGACTGCTGGAAATTCGCTCTTATCACTCTACTTCACACTCCCCTACCTGGTTTTTTTAAGAACTTAGTACATTAAAGCTTTTATTCTGACTCCTGGCTTCTAAAATTCTGCCCTCTAGCTTTTAGCTAAACCTTCCAGTAATATAATCTTCTGTTTTTTGTTCCTTTGGTCTCGTAAAAATCATTTCTGTATCACCTGTCTCAATAATTTCGCCATTCAAAAAGAAGACTGTCCTATCAGATACACGAGCAGCCTGGTGCATATTGTGGGTAACTATAACTATTTGGTACTTATCCTTTAACTCATGCAGCAATTCTTCTATTTTGAGAGTCGCTATTGGATCTAAAGCTGACGTTGGTTCATCCATTAGTAGTACTTCGGGTTCCATAGCTAAAGCTCTAGCAATGCATAATCTTTGCTGCTGTCCCCCAGATAAACCTAAGCCTGGAGCATGTAATCTATCTTTTACTTCTTCCCACAGAGCAGCCTGCTTTAAGCTACGTTCTACTATATTATAGAGCTCCTCTTTTGACTTTACGCCCTGCATTTTGGGAGCAAATGCTACATTTTCAAAAACAGATTTAGGAAATGGGTTTGGTTTTTGAAAAACCATGCCTACTTCAGTACGTAGATTAATCAAATTTATTTCATCAGATAAAATGCTTTTACCATCAATATAAACGCTTCCAGTAATTTTTACATCAGGAATTAAATCTATCATTCTATTTAGCACCTTTATAAAGGTGGATTTTCCACAACCTGATGGTCCAATAATAGCAGTTACATTTTTCCTAATAATATTCAAATTAACATCCTTTAAGGCATGGTTATTACCATACCATAGATTTAAATCTTCAATAGTACAAATTGGCATGCTTTCCAAACTATTCACCTCACTTAATAACTATCATACTTAAAAATAAATTTAATTTCGTTAACAAATTAACCAAATCTACCTGTAATATAATCCTCTGTTTTTTTATGCTCGGGGTTGGTGAATATGATTTCAGTAGCTCCAGTTTCTATTACCTCACCATTTAGGAAAAAGGAAGTATTATCAGAAACACGAGCAGCTTGTTCCATATTATGAGTTACAATTACAATTGTATAATCTTCCTTCAAGTTCGTAACCAATTCTTCTATTTTCAAAGTAGCTATTGGATCCAACGCAGATGTTGGTTCATCCATGAGAACTATGCCCGGCTCTACTGCTAATACACGAGCAATACAAAGTCTCTGTTGCTGACCTCCAGAAAGACTTAATGCCGAATCCTTCAATCTATCCTTTACTTCATCCCATAAAACGGCTTTCTTCAAGCTTTTTTCGGCAATTTCATTTAGCTTCTTCTTATCCTTAACTCCATGGCATTTTGGTCCATATACAACGTTTTCATAAATACTCATGGGGAAAGGATTTGGTTTTTGAAAAACCATGCCGATTTGCTTTCGCAGCTCAACAACATCTATATCCTTTTCATAGATATTATGATTATCAATCAAGACATTTCCTTCAATGGTAACACGGGGAATTAGATCATTCATTCTGTTTAAAGTTCTCAAAAAGGTGGATTTTCCGCATCCTGATGGACCAATTAAAGCAGATATCTGGTTGCTAGGCAGCTGAATGGATATATTTTTTAATGCCATTAAGCTGCCGTAATACAGATTTAAATTTTGTACCTGAATTTTGCTTTGACCATTTTTCACTTATATCCCTCCACCTATGACATTTTTCTTATAAATTTCTTTAATAAGAATCTTGATGTAGCGTTTATGATTATGATTAAAAATATCAAGACTGCACCTGTCCCAAATGCAATATCCATGGCACCTGTTTCCATGGCTACCATATATAAATGAAGTGATAATGTACGACTACCATCAAATATGGAACTAGGGATAAGCAAACTACCACCTAAGGTTAGTAAAAATGCAGCAGTCTCACCTATAACTCTACCAATTGATAAAATTAAACCTGTTAAAATACCCGGGAATGCAGTTGGCAGTATAACTCTCTTTATAGTTTGCCACCTAGTAGTGCCTAAAGCTAAGCTGCCCTCTCTTAAAATACTAGGAACTGCTTTTAGGGCTTCTTCTGAAGAACGAACTATAGTA
This sequence comes from Desulfitibacter sp. BRH_c19, assembly GCA_001515945.1. Lineage (NCBI taxonomy): Bacteria > Bacillati > Bacillota > Clostridia > Neomoorellales > Desulfitibacteraceae > Desulfitibacter > Desulfitibacter sp. BRH_c19. The sequence continues at coordinate 145,729 of LOER01000036.1, read as the reverse complement.
GGCAATATCATTGTCACACCTGTTAAAGCACCAGAGATAATTGACCAACCCCCTGTAATCGGTTTTAATAGAATTACGAAAAATGCAAAACCAAACAGCCCAAAGATTATTGAAGGAATACCAGCCAATGCTTCAGTAGCAAATCGGATAGTATTTGTTATAGGACCTTCCTTTGTATATTCATTAAGGTAAATAGCAGCCCCTACACCAATTGGGGTAGCAACAATCATTGTAATAAATACTAGGTAAATAGTACCTATTATAGCGGGAAAAATTCCCCCTTCAGAACCCATTTTTTTAGGTTTATCTAATAAAAACTCTATACTAATCATACCCAATCCTTTGCTTAATACATAGAACACTATTAAGCCAAGTATCAATACCGTCAACATTGCTGCAAAGCTTAGAACTCCATAAGCTACTGCTTGCTGTTTCTCAACTTTTGTCATCCTCTATTAAACCCCCTTTTAGCAATAAGAGTTGTTAACACATTTAAAACCATAATAAACAAAAATAAAACAATTCCTGTTGCAAAGAGAGCTTGTTGATGCTCAGGACCAGCATATCCCATTTCTAAAGCTATATTTCCTGTTAATGTTCTTACTGGGGCAAATAGACCCTTCCAGCTTATTTCAGGTATTAGTGCTGTATTTCCTGCAATCATAATAACTGCCATAGTCTCACCAAGAGCCCTACCTGTCCCTAGTATGACAGAGGTCGCAATTCCCGATTTAGCAGCAGGAAGAATAACATTGTAAATAGTTTGCCATTTTGATGCCCCTAAGGCTAATGCACCCTCCTTATACTCCTTAGGAACAGATCTTATAGCATCTTCTGAAATATTAATAACGGTAGGTAAAATCATTATCGCAAGAATAATACCTGCACCTAATATTGAATATCCCGTTTGGTAACTTGCTGGTAAATGCTCACCCAAAGGGCCCCTAGATATGTCAGCAAGAATGCTCCTTATAATAACCATTCCAAATAGACCATAAATAACAGAAGGTATACCAGCTAATAATTCTACAGCAGGTCTTACTATCTTAGAAATCTGCTGTGGAGATATTTCTGCTAAAAATATAGCCACAGAAATTCCCATTGGAGCTCCAATAAAAATTGCAAAAATGGTTACAAAAATGGTCCCGATTATCATTGGTAAAATACCATATACTTGATTTGTCGGGTTCCAATTTTGCCCAAATATTACCTCTGAAATACCATAGGTAATGAAAATAGGCATTCCTTCCTTAAATACAAAAAATGCAATTAGGATTACACTTAATACTGCGGTAAAAGCAGCCAAAAACAAAAAAACCTTTACAATTTTTTCTCTTGAAGTATGATTCATTATTTAACACACCCCTTGTGCATCGCAACTTAAACACATTACAAGCTAATTGTATTTATCCCTAATTAACCTGAAGTTAGTATCAGGTTAAGATTAGGTTAACTTATATACATGTTGAATAGTTTGTTAATTAAAAAAGTAAAGAATGAACTTTCGTATCCATTCCTTACTCATCTATGGTAAGTATTTAATAAGTCTTTTTGTCTTCTAGTTTACAGGTACAAAACCGTTTTCCCCAACTATTGCTTGACCGTCAGCACTTAGAATAAAATCTACAAAAGCTTGTGCTATGTCACTCAATTGGGTACCGTTCTTAACTACATAGTTAAATGGACGTGCAACAGGGTATTTATCTGACTTAATATTGTCTATTGTTGCTTCTACTCCATCAACCATTAGTGGTTTAACACTATCATTAATTCCACCAAGTGACACATATCCTATTGCGTTTACATCATTGGAAACAGCTTCTCTAACAGCTCCCGTTGAGTTCTGGATTATAGCAGTATTAACGAAATCATTTTTGTCACCAACAACTATTTCATGAAATGCACCACGAGTGCCGGAACCCTCTTCCCTATTTACAACGACTATGTTAGCATCGGCTCCACCGACTTCACTCCAATTAGTTATTTCTCCTCTAAAAATTTTCTGGATTTCTTCGAAAGAAAGGTCATTTACTGGATTCTCAGGTGTAACTACTACTGCAATACCATCTATTGCAATGACAATTCCTGAAACACTAGACTCTTCATCTTTTAATTTTCTAGAAGCTGCTCCAATGTCTGCTGCTCCTGATTCGGCTGCCCTTACACCAGCACTTGATCCTCCACCAGATACTTCAATTCTTACATCTGAATTAAGATCCATAAATACACTTGCTAATTCTTCAGATATAGGTTGTACAGAAGTTGACCCTGCAATTGTAATTGTTCCACTTAGTCTTGCTTCTTCTAGAGTATCATTTTCATTTTTTGTTCCAGAATCTTGATTGCTCTGTCCACACCCCATGGCAAATAGTCCCGCCATTAAAACTACAGCTAAAAGTAAAATTATCTTTCTTGATGTAACAGTTGCCATTAAATTTTGCCCTCCATTTTTTAGAACAAATTTTTTAATAATTTACATGCTAATAATACCTTCTTTAAGTAAAGGTCAAGTTAACCTAAACTAACTTTTTGCAAAGGTTAGGTTAAAATAAGGTTAAGAAGTAGCAATTCAACCAAAAAAAATAACACCCCCCTGGGTGCTACTTGAATAATAAGTTTGTACTACACATTCTTTCTATTATTTATTTAGCTCGAATTCTTCAATTAAAATAGACAGTTCAGTCCATCTCTCAAGGGCTTGTTCTAGTTCTTTTTCAATTAACTGCTGCTCCGTATATAGCTTTTGAACTTGTTCGGCATCACTTCCTACCCGTACCATTTCCCCCTGAATTTCTGCTTGTCGTTCTTCTAAACCAGCAATTCTATCTTCAATTTCATCCCATTCAAGCTTTTCCTTATACGACAGCTTCCTTGGACGCTCTTTTTTTTGTTCAGAGTTTTGAATTTCACTCTTTTTGTTCACAGCACTTTCCTGTTCTTTCTCTTTTTTCCTCATCTCTAGATAATCACTATAATCACCCTGAAAAGTGCTAATTACTCCATCCCCTTCTAAAGTAATTAGTTGGTCTACTACACGATCCAAAAAGTATCGATCATGGGACACTGTTATTACCACACCTGGAAACTCTTCTAGATAATCTTCTAGAATTGTTAATGTTTTAGTATCTAGATCATTGGTAGGTTCATCGAGTAATAGCACATTTGGTTCTTCCATTAGTGTACTTAACAAGTATAAACGACGTCTCTCTCCTCCAGATAATCTATCAATATATACCCGTTGCATATTGCGAGGAAACAGGAACCTTTCTAGCATTTGTTCCGCCGTTATCATTTTACCGTTTACCGCTCTAATTACTTCAGCTGTTTCTCTAATATACTCAATAACCCGTAAGTCTGGATTCATGTCCAGATAATCCTGGGCGTAATAGCCAATTTTCACAGTTTCCCCTATTTCGAGAACGCCAGAATCAGGATCAATTTGTCCTGCTATTATGTTTAATAAAGTAGTCTTTCCACTTCCGTTAGGTCCTATAATACCAATTCTCTCATTGGGACTGATAAGATAGGAAAAGTCTTCTATAAGTTTGTTTTGTCCATAACATTTAGTTATACCTTTAAGTTCCAACACTCTTTTCCCCAAACGACTTGATCCTATGGCAATGTCTAACTTATCATTAGATATTTCTATTTCATTGTCTTGGATTTCATGTACCCGTTTGATTCGTGCTTTTTGCTTTGTTGTTCTTGCTTTGGCACCACGTCGTAACCACTCTAACTCTCTACGCAGAATATTTTGCCGTTTTGTTTCTGAAGCTATTGCCTGTTCTTCTCTTAAAGCCTTTTTCTCTAAAAAGACCTCATAATTGCCGTCATAAGTATAAAGTTTTCCTTTATCTAGTTCAAAAATACGGTTAGTCACTCTATTTAAAAAGTAACGATCATGGGTTACTACCAAGAGAGCCCCTTTATATTGCTTCAAGTATCCCTCTAACCACTCAATTATTTCATTATCCAAATGGTTAGTTGGCTCATCTAGTATTAATAAATCAGCTGGTTGGATTAGCGCTTTTGCAATAGCCACCCTTTTCCTTTGTCCTCCAGACAACTCTTTCACAGGCTGAGAAAAATTCTTTACTCCTAAACGAGTTAACACCGTTTTTGCAATAGTACTCGGATTCCATGCGCCTATCTCATCCATTTTCTCTTGAATAGCATATAGACGTTTCTGCTTAATGCTATTTTCCGGTTCACTTTCTAGTTCACTTAAGGCTTTTTCATAATCCCTAAGCACTTGCATTAAAATTGAATCTCCATAGTAGATTTGTTCAAGTACTGTTAATTCCTCATCCAATACTGGGTATTGGGACAAGTATTCAATATGAAATTGATTGGCGTGGAGTATTTTTCCTTCTTCAGCTGTTTCTATACCTGCAATTGTTCTTAATAATGTGGATTTTCCTGTACCATTAACTCCAATTAATCCAATGCGTTGTTTTTCTGAAATACTAAAAGAAATATGATCAAACAAGGTTTTTTCACCATATGTTTTTAAGAGATTTTCAACAGAAAGTATACTCATGATTTATTCCTTCCTTACTCCCTAGGGCTTAATTCTTCGTTTTTCTAATTCTATAGTAAATATGGAAAGAGAACCTTTATTAAAAAGTTCTCTTTTTGAGTCAGGTTTTGCGACTATATCTATTCTTCTGTAAAATTTACACAGTAACTTGATTATACTCCTGGGAAAAAGATTTTACAATGACCTAATGAGATATATCCTCTGAAGATTATAATTTCTAAGGGCAATACAAAAGAGAGGCTTTATAAACAGGATGCCTCTCTTAAAGAATTTCTTTAATAGTATATCTATTGCTATATTCTCTTAATAGATTGTGCTAGTTTAGTTAACTGCTTTAGTTGCAAAATCACATTCATGGATACACATTTCAAGATGATGGGCTGATTCTTTTAAGGTAGATTTTAATTCGGTCTGGTTAGCTTTTTGTGTAATGTTTTGAATCTCCTTAACTACGCCCTTGCAGTCTTGAATACATTCTTGAAGCTGTTGCATTTGTTGTTGCGGATTCATATTTGACATAGTGCTACCCCTTTCATTTTAAGATTTTGCTAGTGTCTTTGCATCAAAACAACCATGAATACAGAGTTCTATATGACGTTCAGCCTCTGTCAAAGCATATCTTGACCTATGATCAACCATATCTCCCGCAATACTTCTAATTCTTTGTGAGGTCCGTGTACACTTGTCAATACAGTTCTGAATATCTACATCACTAACTGTCAAATTATTCACCACCTTTTCTAAAGATTAATATGCCTAATCTAGAATCAAAGAAGCCATATTATATAAGCTAAACTTAGGGTGCCCAATAAGTAATTTCTTAATTAAAATAGATATAGTCATTATTTTCCTTTTAATGTCAGATGCATAGCCTATTAGAGTCTTTACCAGAGGATAAACAGCTTACTTTTTGCAAACAATAAAATAAACACAGGATTCTAAAGGATGGAGGTGCTAAAGTGTCATTAAAAGCCGAGCTTCAAGTGGAAGGAAAAAGTAATGATGAATATAAAGCTGTCATCGAAAAAAAGTTGAATGGTATTGACGGTGTTAATAATTATAATATAGATCAAAAATCCAAAAAAGTAAAAGTGACTTATGATGATACTAAAATTAACTTAGTTGACATCAAGGGTACAATTATGGAAGAAGGCTTTTCAGTTATAGAAATATAGAAAACCATCCCAATTAGGATGGTTTCTTTTTTTGCCACTATCAGCAAGTATTATTTTTTTACTCCCCATTCCTTTTCGGCTTCTTCTATCATTTCTCTTAATGTCTTAGCCGTGCTTTCAGGAAGTGGTGTTGGCTTATGATTTTCTAAAATGTATCTGGCTTCTTCAGTAGCTCTAGTAGCAAGATCTTTACCACCATTTGCCTGCCAAGCTTGTCTAGTATTTCTATCAAAAATTTTGCTCTGAGATTGAACTGTTTTCATGTGTGCCAATGTATGCTCTTGCATTAAGAAGTGTCCTTCGGATCCTACCGAACGGATAACATCCATAGCGAGAGTTTCTTCATTAACAGGTATACCATTTAGAACCTGTCTTACCATTTTGGCCATTTCATTATCGGTCACTAATTGGCCAAAGTCTAAAGTCATTCCCAAGTCAATCATGCCTAAGCCATATATCATATTAGCACCTGCTAATGCGGCTAACAGCATTGACATGGTTTTTTCATGTCCGGCCTGTTGATCACCTAATTTACTGTCAGTCTATGTCCCTGCAACAAAACTAGGTAAGTTATAATATTGAGCCATTTTACTAACTGCTGCACTAATCATCCCTAACTCAGGGCATCCAATAGTAGCAGAGGCTAATCTTAAATCCATAATTGTTGTGGAACTTCCATACATATTAGGTGTACCCTTATTTGTCAACTGTGCCAATACAATTCCGCTAAGAACTTCAGCATTATGAGTTACTAAAGTTCCTGCCAGAGTTACCGGAGATGTTCCCCCTGCCATGGCCATAGAAAGCACAGTCAATGGAACACCATTTTTTGCATAGGTAATAATGGGTTCACATGTTTCTGGATCAATACTTAATGGACTTGACGGACATACAGTAGCTGAGGTTATGGGCCGCTTCCTTAACTCTTCCTTACCCCCTACTACAGTTGTAGCCATATCTATCAGCTTTTGTGCTTCTGCGGTACTATGCGGTGATTGTGTTGAGTGTTTAGTTGAGTTAGAAACCATAGCCTCATAACACTCAAGATTTGCAGTTTTGGGATCCACATCCCTAGCTTCTACAGCAACATCCAACAAATCATACTGGCCTAAATAATCCACTAGAATAGAAACATTAACTTTATCCTGCTTAGTAGATTTTCTCAAATCTCCTGTATAAGGGTCTATTACATTAACTCCTTTACTGAAGTTACAGAAGTTTACTCTTGATCCATCTAAGACTATATCATTTTTAGCATCTCTACCAGCAAGCAAAATCGTTGATGGTGCAGATTTTATACAATCCTCCACAACATGAGATGGTATGTACACCTTTTTATTCTTCTTATCGACTGTACATCCACCGCCATCATAGATATCCAAAGCAAGAGCACTATTAATCTTTACCCCTTCATACCATAGTATTTCTAACGTTGCATTATGTATCATATCTAACGCATCATCAGATAACACATTTAATCCAAACCCAGCTAACATACTATTTCCAGCATAGATATTTCTTCGACTCAAAATGGTCCCTCCTTATTAGTTTAAGCTTACAAATAGCTCATTTTTGGGCATTTAACGCTTGTGCCTACAGAAAACCTCGTGTTTATTGGTTTTATTGTTTGCTCTTTTAATTCTTGCAAAAATTAAGCCAAATTTTAAATTACCACTAAACACATTTTTCTCCTTAAAGTCTGGTCTTCTTACAATATCAGGTTCCCTAGGTGCCTGTTATTTGGCATTTACAGCTTATTTTTCGGCATTGTGTATTTATTAAACATTATATATCTCTTCATCTTCCACAAATTATACTGCCAACCTTTTATGGGGTCAACCATTGAAGAAGTTTATAGTTGTTTTGTTATAAATTTTGTAAACTAAGAGGATATCTGGAAAGTACTGGCGAATATTTCCTGTATTAAGTTTTTAAAATAAAGGAGGTCATGTTAAAAATGAAACGATCTAGATTTAACCGTTTTACTCTGACGGCAGTATTAGTACTTACATTAATATTCTTAAGTTTTGGCGGATTACCCATATTTGCAGAAGAAGTAAACGATGTAAGCATTACAATTATTCATACCAATGATCTACATGGACGTGTTGTTGAAGGTGCTTATGATGGTATGGGGTTTGGTAAAATTGCTACCCTAGTAGATCAGTTAATGGAAGAAAACCCTAACAGTATTCTACTGGACGCTGGGGATGCTGTACATGGGTTGCCCTTTGCAACAATGGTAGAGGGCGAGAGTATAATTTCAATCATGAATACTATTGGCTATGATGCCATGGTACCTGGTAACCATGACTTTAATTATGGTCAGGAAAGACTATTGGAATTGGATGAAATGGCTACATTTCCAATTCTTGCTGCAAATGTCATGAAAGAAGACGGAACAAATCTTTTACAACCCTACATTGTTAAAGAGATGGCCGGATTAAGGATAGCTATTTTTGGTTTAGCAACTCCTGAGACACTCTTTAAATCTCATCCAAAAGGTGTGGTTGGACTAGATTTTATTGATCCAGTTGAATCTGCAAAAAAGATGGTAGATGAGTTAAAAGATGAAAGTGACATTATTATAGCACTAGCACATCTAGGAATGGATGAAGAAAGCATCCATACTAGTTTAAAGGTAGCAGAAGTTGAAGGAATAGATATACTTGTAGATGGCCACAGTCATACTGTTCTTACTGAAGGAATGCTGCATGGTGACACCTTAATCGTTAGTTCTGGCGAGTATGGAAAATTCCTCGGTATCGTGGACATATCAATTAAGGAAGGAGTTATCGTAGATAAAAAAGCTCGGTTAATTACTAAAGATGATGTTGCAGAACTCGAAGAAAAATCTGAAATAACGGATCTAATTAGTGAAATTTCTGAGGCCCAAGAGCTTGTTCTTTCAGAAATTATTGGTAGGACTGCCGTAGACTTAGATGGTGAAAGAGAAATGGTTAGAAAGGGTGAAACAAATCTAGGAAACCTTCTTACAGATGTATTCTTAGATGTAACAGGTGCTGATGTTGCATTAACAAATGGGGGAGGAATTAGAGGATCCATTCCAGCGGGAGACATTTCTAGAGATAGTATTATCTCGGTATTCCCATTTGGTAATTCCATTGAAACTAAACAAGTTAAAGGTGCAGATCTTAAAGCAATGTTAGAGCATGGTACAGACGTGTATCCAGAATTAAAGGGTGCTTTCCCTCACGTTGCTGGAATGACATTTAAAATAGATGTATCAAAGACTGCGGGTGACCGTGTTGTTGATATTATGGTTAGTGGAGCCCCACTAGAATTAGATAAAGAATATATCCTAGCAACAAATGACTTTTTAGCAGCAGGTGGAGATGACTATTCATGGTTAATTGATGCTCCAAGCGTGCGACAGTATATGGCCATGGACGAAGCATTAATCGCTTATATAGAGAAACATGAAGTAATTGAACCAAAGGTAGAAGGTAGAATCACTGAAGTTGAACCAGCAGCAGTCGAGGAAGTCGAAGAATTGGATGAAGTTGAAGAAGCAGTAGAGGAAGTAATTGAGGAGGCAATTGAAGAAGAAGAAGAAGCTGCTGCCATTGTCGAGCTTGAAAAGGAAATGAATACAACTATATATATTGTTAAAGAAGGAGATTGGTTATCAACCATAGCCGCCAAATTCGGCACTACTTGGCAAAAATTACAAGAAGTTAATCAGTTAAAAAATCCTCATTTAATATTCCCCTATCAAGAAATTGTCATACCAGTTGAATAATTTGTATAAAAGCTTCAGACCGAAATGGTCTGAAGCTTTATGTTTTACTACTATTTACTTTACTAACTTTACTAATTAACGCTTCATTATAAAATGAAATGTACCAGAGGCGAAACCAGAGGCGAATTCATAAAATATATTGACTCTAACATTTGCTTGTGGTAACATGATGATTTGTATTTATATTAATTGTATGGTATACTTATTAAGTTACTCTTAGGGGGTGAACTTAATGTTTGAAATTGGCGATAAAGTTGTTTATCCGATGCATGGTGCCGGTATCATTGAAGCTATTGAGGAAAAAGAAATATTAGGTGATAAACAGAATTACTATATAATGAACATAAGAAATATGCTAGTTATGTTTCCTATGGAGTCTAATTTAGGAATAAGACAGATTGTTGATTCAGATACAATAGAAGATGTATTAAAAGGTTTTAATGATGATGTATCAGACCCAACCCTCAACCCTAGTCAAAGGTACCGTAGTAATATGAATAAGATGAAAACTGGCGATATTTATCAAGGAGCTCAGGTCATCCGTGAGTTAATACACATGAGTAAAAAGAGAGCACTTGCTACAGGCGATAAAAATATGTTAGATAATGCTCGACAAATTCTAATTAGTGAGCTCGTATTAGTAAAAGGAATTGCTCCAGAGCAAGCTGATGATTTACTAGATGATTTTTTGGCTAATTAATTTTTGTGAAAAATTAAATTGATTTTAGAAGGACCAGTTCACAACTAATTTGTGGGCTGGTCCTATTCTCTTTTGCTTAGCTATTTGACAATTCATTAAAATCGTCTACAAGAGACCCCAAAATATACTACCCCAATAAAACCAATGTTATAGTATAATGGTAGCATTGGTTTTAAGGTTTACAGGTATTAATATACCGGACAAACAATAAAGGGGAAAGAAAAATGAGTATTTTAACTGTAAAAAATCTAAGTCATGGTTTTGGTGATAGGGCTATTTTTAATAATATTTCTTTTAGATTATTAAAGGGAGAGCATATAGGACTTATTGGTGCTAATGGTGAAGGCAAATCTACCTTTATGAATATAATTATAGGAGAATTGGAGCCTGATGAAGGGCAAGTTGAATGGGCCAAAAATGTTAGAGTCGGCTACCTTGACCAACATACTCTTATTGAAAAAGGCTTAACTATTCGCGAACTTCTTAGGGGTGCTTTTAAGTACCTATTTGATTTGGAAACTGAGATGAATTGTATATGTAATAAAATGGCAGAAGCTGAGCCGAAAGAATTAGAAGACCTACTTGAAAGGATGGGCACAATCCAAGAGCTTCTAGAAAATAACGATTTTTATGTACTAGATGCAAAGATCGAAGAGGTGTGCCATGGTTTAGGTTTAAAAGATATGGACCTTAATAACTATGTTAATGACTTAAGTGGAGGTCAGAGAACAAAGATTCTTCTGGCAAAGCTACTCCTTGAAAAACCAGATATTCTCCTTCTGGATGAACCTAGCAACTATCTTGATGAGGAACATATTGAATGGTTAAAAATCTATCTTCAACGGTATGAAAATGCATTCATTCTTATATCCCATGACATTCCATTTCTAAATAGTGTTATTAACCTAATCTATCATATGGACAACCAGGAATTGAATCGGTATGTGGGTGACTATGAAAACTTTATGAATGTCTACGAAGCAAAAAAACTTCAAGTGCAATCTGCCTTCAAGAAACAACAACAGGAAATTGCTGCACTTGAGGATTTTGTTGCTAGAAATAAGGCTAGGGTTTCTACTCGAAACATGGCAATGTCGCGTCAAAAGAAGCTTGATAAAATAGAACGTATTGAATTAATAAAAGAAAAACCAAAGCCAATGTTTAATTTTAAGGAGGCAAAAGCTTCTAGCAAACTTGTCTTTGAAACAAAGGATTTAGTAATTGGGTATAATGAACCCCTTTCCAAGCCTTTAAATATTGAAATGAATCGGGGTCAAAAAATAGCTATAATGGGAGCAAACGGTTTAGGAAAAACAACACTTCTAAAGAGTATACTCGGACAAATTGAGCCTATTTCTGGATCTGTAGAGTTTGGAGATAATCTTCAGATTGGTTATTATGAGCAGGAAATAAAAGAAGCAAATTACAAAACATGTATTGAAGAATTTTGGGCGCATTATCCAGCCTTTACGCAATATGAGGTAAGATCAGCCCTAGCTAAATGCGGGCTCACCACAAAGCATATAGAAAGTAAAGTTCTTGTATTAAGCGGCGGTGAGCAAACCAAGATACGTTTATGTACACTTATAAACAAAGAAACTAATTTACTCATCCTAGATGAGCCAACAAACCATCTAGATGTTGAAGCTAAGGATGAATTAAAACGAGCACTTAAAGCATATAAGGGTTGCATTTTATTAATATGCCATGAGCCTGAATTTTACAATGATGTGGTTACCGAAGTTTGGAATTGTGAATCCTGGACAACTAAAATAGTGTAGACTATACCCTCTCTCCATAAAGCACAAATGGTCTATTTTATAGTGACATAAAACTTTAACAAAATCTTAACATTCTCTTAAGACCATTGTAATAAAATGGACCTATACTAAAACTATCAAAATAAAGGAGGAATTTTTTACATGCAATTAATAGCTATTAATCAATCAAAGTCATTTAAGCTATCTTATTTATTAATCACCTTAATTTTAATTGGAGTAATCTTTCTAAGCTTAGGATCCATCCGTAGTGAAGCTGCATCTGACATTACAATTATTATTGACGGACAAGTGCTAAAAACTGATACAGATCCAATTATTGAGGACGGCAGAACTCTTGTGCCAATGCGAGCAATTTTTGAAGGATTAGGTGCTAATGTGTCTTGGAATGAAGCCGCCAGAAGGGTTACAGGAACAAAGGACTCAAAAGTAGTTATTCTACACATAGGAGACAAAACCACATTGGTTAATGGGCAACCTTTAGAAATAGATGTGGCAGCAAAAATATTCAATAACCGAACCATGGTACCTGGTCGCTTTATTGCCGAAACCTTAGGTGCACAGGTGAACTGGGAAGCTAGTACTAAAACCGTTAACATTACTTCTGGTGCTGGTATACCTGGAGGAAATGTTGATCAGCCAGACTTGACTGAAAAAACTGGAGTTTATATTGGTCAGATTGATAACAGCTTTATCGAGATTGAAGTAGCTGGTGAAGCTAAAGCGTATCTATATCCCCAAGAATATAAGTGGGTTATTGATGAACACCTAGATACAGGAGATATGGTCAGGATTCTCTATATGGAGAATGAAGCTGGCCAGTTACAAATCTGGAAGTTTGAAAATCCAGATACATCTAATGTAATTAGCAATGTTACAGGAATTTTTACAGGGTTAATTGATAGTAACTCCATTGAAATCAAAGTGGATGGGGAATATAAAGCTTTTGCAATTCCAGAAGAGATGGTATTAACTGATTTTAATGAACAAGATGAAGTTCTTTTTGATTACTATATAGATGTGGACTTTCGTAATGCTCTAATTAGCATGAAGAAAGTTTAATAAAAATACAAAGGCCTTTTTCAGATTTAGCTCTGGGAGAGGCCTTAAATCTCTCTTTTATTAAGTACCCCAATAACTTGCCTCACTTGTTGAAGTAATTCCCCTTTATTCCTGGGCAAAGTACCTGCAAGAGGCAAAAGATTAGATACATGGTTACTTCTAACGATACAAGGTTTTCTCACATTCATCTCCGTAATCATTTGCTCAAGCTCTAATATGGTTGCTAGTGGTGTTAATGGAGTAAACTTCCCTTCACCAATCAACCTCTCAAGAAGTGTTCCTTCCTCGCGCATTAAGGTTAATATGCCTAGTCTTTCAGGGCTAATCTCTCCCACTATTCTACCAGTATTTATTGCATGGGTTTTCGTAAGTTCTTTACCTCCTAAGCCTAGGATAATCATAGCTGATAACTTAATTCCTGCTTTAATGACCTTCTCTCCAGCTATAATAATTTCTGTTGCTGTCACTCCTTTATTCATTAGGGACAGTACCCGGTCATCACCACTCTCAATTCCCATATAAATCATTTTAAGTCCACTTTTAGCAAGCAGTTCTAACTCTTCAGGAGTTTTATTTAACAAATCCCGGGGACTACCATAGGATGTTACCCTATTTAGTTTGGGGAAGGTAGCCTTTAGACGGTCTAGTATTTCCAACAAGTTTGGTGTAGGAAGCATCAAGGCATTACCGTCAGCTAGAAAAACCCTATGTAAATCAGGAAAATAGGAAGCAGCCTGGTTAATTTGGGCCATTATAGCAGCTGGTGTTTGAATCTTAAAAGATACATCCTTATACATGCTACAAAAAACACACTGATTGTGACTACAACCTATTGTCAATCGCAAAATGAAGCTATCTGCTTCACTAGGCGGCCGATAGATATTACCCTCTGTGTTATCAAAACATACCATTTAGACACACCCCTTTTTTAATTATATATATTATAGCAAAAAGCCGCAGCATACTGCGGCCATATTATTACGAAACACTATAATTCTCCAATATTAAGCTTTTGCTCAACGAGTTCTCTCTAAATTAGCGATAATTAGTAAATTGCAGATCTAGTTTATAATCCTGTTCCTTCAGAAAAGCAATTACAGTTTGTAAATCATCTCTGTTTTTACCTGACACGCGAACTTGATCATCCATAATCTGAGCCTGTACTTTAATCTTCATTCCTTTAATATCCTTAACTATTTTTTTTGCTGTTTCTGATTCAATACCTTGCTTAAGTTTTATTAGTTGACGTACTGTTCCACTACTTGCGTCTTCCGCTTTACCATATTCCAAATTCTTGATTGGCACCTTTCTACGTACTAACTTTGTCTGTAGAATATCAATAACGCTCCTTAGCTTAAAATCATCATCTGCAATTACTTTTACATTGTCTTCTTCTAAACTCACTATAGACTTACTGTTTTTAAAGTCATACCTTTGCTGTATTTCCTTATTTGTTTGATTAATGGCATTGTCCACCTCTTGCATATCTACCCTGGACACAACATCAAAAGTTTCTGCTTTAGCCATATCCGTACACATCTCCTTTATATTTAAATAACATTCATTTTTACCTAGGACTACACAATACTCTAGAGATCGTCTCCAATTATTGCTATTTAAGGTATTATTGCATATGTATGAACATTACTCAAGGGCTAACCATTATATTCAAGTTTCTTCTAAAATTTAAGCTCTAAAATTTACTCTATAGTTTATTATAAATATCTGGTAGTTTATCTTCACTTATTATACAATAAAGGGTAACTATCCATCTACCACACTTTTTTATTTTGCCGCATCTATAACTTTATAATTGTCTTGGTAATCAACTACAGGTATGATTATAGTAATCACTACAATTCTAAAAAGGAATGGGGCATATGTCTATGGTGATTAAAAAAGAAGTAAGTCCACGAGTATTGGTAACTGGTGCTACTGGTTATGTTGGAGGACGACTCATTCCTTATCTCCTGAATCAAGACTATCAGGTACGATGTTTTATAAGAAACTACGAAGATGTAAGCTCTCGCAACTGGCAAAGCGTTGAGATTTTCAAGGGAGACGTATTTGAGCCGGAAACCTTAGAAAAAGCTATGGAAGGTATAGATTATGCATACTATCTTATTCATTCCATGGCTAAGGGCAAGGATTTTCATCAAAGAGATTTGAAGGCAGCCCATAATTTTGGAGGCATTGCCAAAAAATGCGGTATAAAGCGTATTATTTATCTTAGTGGACTAGGCAGTAAAGATGACAAGGCCTTATCTGAGCATTTGCATAGTCGACAAAAAACGGGAAAAGTGCTGGCTCAATATGGAGTTCCAGTTACTGAGTTTAGAGCTGCACAGATCATTGGATCCGGTAGTGTTTCTTTCGAGCTAGTGCGTTATTTGACAGAGAGATTACCTATTATTATTGCTCCTAAATGGATAAAGAGCTGGACACAACCTATTGCCATTGAAGATATACTATACTATCTATCAACAGCACTAAAAATCCCAGAAACTGCTGGCCAAACAATAGAAATCGGCGGTAGTACCAAGTTGACCTATGAGGAGCTATTTAGGACCTATGCCCGTTCACGTAATTTAAAAAGAAGAATTCTTATACTGCCTTTTTTGCCAACAAGATTCCTCTCGTATTTTGTTAATTTTATCACGCCCATTCCTCGTAATATCGCCACACCTTTAATAGAAGGTTTGAAAAATGATGTGGTAGTTCAAAATCATACTGCCTCAAAATTATTTGACCATAAGCCTTTGTCTGTTCAGAAGTCTATAGATATAGCTTTAAAAGAGCAACGATTTAATAAGATAGAAACCCATTGGGCAGGTACCTACTATTCCATAGACAATAGGCATTTTTCTCCAGTAACACTTAGTCAGCGTGAAGGTCTTTTTGTTAAGGAAATCTCTGGCTTGACATGGGCAGATCCTCGTGAAGTATTCCAAGTGATAAAATGTGTTGGTGGAAGCAGGGGATGGCCTTCCTATAAATTTATGTGGGCATTGAGAGGTTTAGCAGATCAGTTTTTGGGTGGTTCCGGACTGCAGAGGGGACGTCGTAGCCAAACCTCCTTACGAGTAGGAGATCAATTAGACTTTTTTCGTGTGGAAGCTTTAGAGGAAGGCCAATTGTTGCGCTTACAGGTGGATTTTAAGATACCAGGCCGTGGCTGGCTAGAATTTTCCTTGAAACCCCAACACCAAGGTCAGACAATGTGTCAAGATAACTGGATCTCTTCAAGTATGGGAAAGTCGATTACTGATACCCTTGGTATGAGCCAATCAATAGGACAGTATAAATTAACCCTAAGAGCTTACTTTGAACCCTTTGGATTTTTTGGCCTTTTATATTGGAAACTGATGATGCCTTTTCACAAACCTTTGTTTAAATCTACTATTCAAAGAATAATTGAAGAGGCTGAAAAGAGTTATCTAAAAAAAGATTAATTCCTAGGAAGATGCTATTTGCAGTTCCTAAACCTTTAGGTTGACATATTAAACTTATTCAAACATTTGGGACAGGTGACTATAATTTTACCTTTATTCTTTGGTACTCTCATACGCGTGCCACACTTTTCACAACTAAAAACAGTATAATCCAATAGACTCTCAATTTTTTGTTTGTCTAGTCCAACAACTACTTGGTCACCTATTAAAAATGCTGGTACCCCTTGTAAATTTCTTCGTGAAAACTCAGCCCTTGCTATAGGGTCCTCGTTTATATCCTTTTCTTCAAAAATAATACCTCGACTCGAAAGAAACTCTTTCGCAGTTTTACAGTGTGGTCATGTCTTAGTAGTAAACATAGTTACTTTTTTCATTTTACACCTCACCCTTCTTAAAGTATTTCATGTCTTAGGAATTGGAAGATTATCTATAATACAGTTTTTTGGTTAGACAATCTCATCTTGATTACTGTTGAGTTAATACTAATGGTCCATCTTTGGTTATCGCTGCTGTATGCTCGTATTGTGCTGATAACTTACCGTCAACAGTTCTTGCTGTCCATCCATTGGAATTCATTCGGCAAAACCACGTCCCCTCATTTATCATAGGTTCTATTGTAATAACCATACCTTCTGTTAATCTGGGACGCTTATACAGTATATTCTTGGCAAAAACCATATCAGCTTTTTTACTAGGACAAAAATCTGAGAATCCATCACCTATATAAATACTTTTTGAACCAAAGATTTGAAGCTGTTCCATCAACGGTGATTTACAAACACCACTAGTTCCACAGTCGGAGTGATGGGGGGTCTCTATATCAAGGTTAGGATCTAGTATCACTTTATTGTAATAGTAGGTTAAATCCAGACGTTCTCTTGCTAGTAAATACTATAAAGAAGCTAGTACCTCCATAGTATGATCTTCTAAATAGTTTGCCGGCAAAATTATTTGAACACCTATGTCAATCCACATTATACATCTTACCCATAAAGAGTATAGTTCCAAAATCCTCATCTGCAATTATAAATGTAAAAGGTTTATCTGCGATAAAGGTTATTGGTTCCATGGCTGCTGATTCAACCATCTCCACTACTGTAACTCCTGCCGCCTCACTTCCCTCCTCATTAACCTCTATAACTGCCTTATGAAGAACTCTATTAATAAATATACTATCCCTTATTCCAGAAAAATCTGCAGAATCAGTAAAAGCTTCTCCCATACCTAGATTAGTCAGACTATCATTTAATTTCTTAATTCCATATTCAATTTTAAAACGAGGTATCTGGAGGATAACATCCTCTCTTTTTGAAATACTACTCCTTATTTTCTCCCACTTGACTGAGTCCATGTTATTTATAAAGGTATTAATTGATGCATCTCCTTTGGGAAGTATAAGATACATCGAGGTTTTTTCATTTCCATAAGAAAGCTTTACTGCCTCGAAGTCATCTCCTGCACCATACTCTATCTCACCTTTTTTACTCATCATCTTAACTTCTTGAGTTTCCCCGTCACCCGCCTGAAATTCAGTTTCAAAGGTGTTTTCCTTTTCGAATTGTTCAGTCCATTCTCCTTTAAAATAGATGGCATTTATTAAGTACATTATTACATTAGAGGAAATTTGATCATCAATCATTTTTTCAATTTTGCCATTAGTTGAATCCTTAATCCATCGATTTATTTTATCAGCAGAATCCTTCTTGGAAAAATCCAGTTCAGCAACATAAGCATCAAACACATTTTTATTAATCTCAATGAAATCTTGCTTTATTGCTTCCCCTTCCCTTATCCAAATCGAATTATTGATATTTAGCTCAATTCTATCATCTATCTGACCTAAATATCCCAAAAGGTTTTGATAGCTTTCATTAAGAAGTTGATTATCTATATCTTTATAATTTAAAGCTTCACCCATCCCGTCACGTGTTGAATTCCTAGCGCCTTGATAGGTCATTGTAAGAGCGGTAGAAACACTAAGAGGTGATATGAAAATATTATTATTCTCATCTTCCTTATTAAGTTCCCGGAAAAGATCAAAGGAAAACTCGGTATTACCCTCTACAACTCTATAATCTATCTTTTCTTTGTTGTAGCTGTATTTTCCACCATTAGAATCTGTGCTACATCCTCCTAAACTAAACACCAAGAAGCAAATAACAAGTAGCCTTAATATTGTTCTTTTCATAGATTTTAACTCCTTGTAAGTTTTATATATCCTTTTATTTATTTGACGTTTATTACTATTAAAGGTTCCTACTTTATATAATCGATTACAAAGAACCTGTATTTACGGGACAATAGGCGGTTAGTAAGCATATAATACTATAGGTCAATCTATTAACATTTCACCATGCTTCAAATAATAATTCAATGAATCTTCCCATTTTTTCATATGTTCATTAAAGTGCTCTTCAGTATTTTCTTTATACATATGCTCTGAAGCTTCCTCCCCTATGGCTATAAATGTATATTGAATTTTACAATAAGTTAATCTTTCATTTTTTTCTTTTAAATCAATATCTATTATTACGACTATATTCTCCTTAGTAGTCTTCACAAATTGTATTCCAAAATTATCACTATCATGTTTTGTCATTATCCAACGATAGCTACCGTAATTATTATTTGTCTCAAACATGCAGCCTTTTTCTGCATATCCACTTTCTGAGTAAATCATATTATAGTCCCAGTCCTGGAGCCATTCCTTCTCACGAACAGGACATAACAGCGGAAATATCTCCTCTTTAGTTCCTGCTAAAGTTTGTTGATACTTTTGTATTAATTTTTTCTTATTATTCATTATAAACATTTCTCCTTTATCTTTATAATTAAGTATGAAATTATAGTCCCCTAGATATGCCGTTTCTGCCATCTATCAATCCACAATAAGTGTTATTAACTCAGCATACTCCACTAATTTTTCTTCTTCTAAGTATTTAATAACAGCTTCCAAATATGTCTTATCAGAAATAATAGTTTTTGATAACGATTGAATCAATTTAAGTGCCAAGTCATCATTCATTCCTTTATTATAGGTAGCTAGCCCAACTAGGTTAAATTTGAGCAAGCCGTAAACCACACTTAATTTCAAATATGAAGTCCAAATGTCATTCAATTTGAAGAATTCGTCACTATAAATAAAAATATAATTTACAAGAAAGTTCTCTAAGACATAGGATTTTTTATCTAAATAAGGCTTTAGATATTTTTCATAGTTTCTCTTATAGTGCTTTTCCAACTCCTTACCTTTGACACTTGCGAAGACATCTAAGACTTGCATTAAACATTCTATGTATCGCTTCGAAAAAAAACTGATACTGTCGCCTTCTTTAAACTTCATTGAAAGTATTGTATTTAAATGATGAAACTGACGGCTGTTTTGCAAGTTAATGAGAAGTTTTGCCTCTTTTATTCTGAATAGTGCTTCTTCGTAATGGAGATCTGAAAAATCAATGTCACCTATGACTTGATTCAAAAAATAACCTACAAGTGCTACTCGGTCACTTAACTCAATTGTTCGAGTTTGCAAGAGGTCAATAACCGTTGTTCTGATTTCTTTGACGATTTCTATTTGCTTCAAGTCTTCAATACTAGGTGAAACTACATAAATGTCATTCAACTTTACAGTATCCAAAACGTGCTCGAATTCTATACCATTCTCATCTAGCAAAGCCCGTTCAGCAGCAACCGAACAAGACATTTCTAATCCACGTTCCATCACATCGTTTACTAAGATGATTGTTCGAGGGTAATTTTTGCATGTTTTTGACAAACTGCTCTCTCCCATGTTGATAAATATTTCGCAAAGATTATTCTGATTTAAAAACGGACACACCATTTCGTTATTTAGATTGATGATGGCAAAGTCATCGTCATTGATAGATGTTTCATTTATAGAAAGTCCTGTTTTTACAATCTCTTTAATGGTCGCATTTTCACTCTGGAAATATTTCTCAAAAGTACTTTTATCCACGATTATCTTCCATCGTTCACAACAGGTCTCATGACATTTGATTGGGTCACACTGAAACCTACTATAATATTTTGGTTGTAATATTTTAAATTCTTTATCAATATTCATATTCTTTAGTAATCTCCTTAGAGAAAATTTTTTACGCTACCGACTTTATTCAATCATTATCTTAACATACCTCATAAATAAGTTAGATGATCCCTTAAAGAGCCTAAATACTGTTAAAAACCCGAATTTTCTCACCATATAAGCAACATTCTTTAATGGTATATTGACATATAGGTTGGTTTTTAAAATTTCAAAATAATATCTTCTTAAGCTCATGTTGGAAGGTATAATTGTAACTTGTCCGAAGCTCCATTTTTCGTAGTCCTCCTTCTTTACTAGCACTCTATCTTTATATTCTTTATATAGTGGCAAATTAGGAAAAGGTGTAAGTGGTGAAAGAGAACTAAGCTCAGGACTTAAGAGTTGTATATATCTTCTAAATGCTTTGAAATCTGCGCCAGTCCAATCGGGATGAAACATAAAGGAGGCCCATACATCAAGACCAATTGATTTCATGAATTTACTTGCCTCAAAGTTATCCTCAATTGTTGATTTCTTCTGATAGCTCTGCATTTCTTCATCATTAAAAGATTCATATCCGACCAATACTGCCTTTAAGCCTAAGCTTTTGAATCTTCTTACCATATTTTTATTTTTTAGGATACTGTGCACACTAGCATAACAGATAAACTTCTTCTTAATATTCTCGCTTTCAAGAAAATCACAGAGTGTGTTGATCCTATCTGCATTATGTAGAAAATCATTATCAAAAACCATAATAGTTCCTTCTTTAATACTGCGAATTTCTTCCATCACAAAATCCATAGGAAAATACTTTTCTCTATGTCCTTCAATTTTCCACCTTAAGCAAAAGCGACATGTTTTCGAGCATCCTTGAGCAGTTGCCATAATAGCAGCAGGTCTATATCCAAAGTAGGAATAGTAATTTCTATATTTGGCGGTTGCTGTCCTGTTAGGATGAATGTATTCGTTAATTCCTTGAGAATTGGTAGCTTCGAAATTATTTCCACGACTAAAGATACCGTCAATAAGTGGTACATTAGCCCAGTTTTCAAGATAATAAAACAGCTCTGTTATGTTTTTAGTAGTAGTATATTTCATGACATGATCAACAGAACTAATGAAAAATGCCTGAGGATTCAAAAAAGCCTGGGTTCCTCCTATGAGTGTCACTATGGCTGGGTCATACTTCTTAACTTCTTCTGTTATAGCATTGACTATTGGAACATCTATGCATAGTGTGGTGATGCCCACTACTTGGGGTTTATATTCTTTTAGCTTATCCTCAATTTTCACTTTATCGGACATTAGGTCTAAAATTTCCACTTGATGCCTATGTTCTAGCATGGCGTAGATAATTTCTAGACCAATAGGCTCACTATACATGAATTCTCCTAGTGTAATTGCTTGTTTAATTCTTGGAGGTCTTACTAAAAGTACTTTCATTCACTTCTCCTCATTATCCCGGTGCGATCGTTCGTAAGGGCCCCACTTCAATATCTAAAGTGGTGGATAACGGACGCTAACACCCCGATTAGTTCAACTAATCTTCAGTAGGATATGAAGTTCCCCCTACTGATAGAAGTTTCACTCTATATGATATTCGGTGTTATCTTTCGCTTAATCTGATATCTGTAATATATATTAATCATGAAATAAAATATATATCTGTCCATTTTTGTAAAAAAATCTTTTCTAAATAGTGTACGCTTTGCAATTGATGAAATAGAAAATACTTCATTGTATAAATCCCAATATGCCTTTGTTAATTCCTCAGGAGTCATATGTTTAGGAATATGAACTGCCTCACTTCCATTATAGGAATAGATATCCTCTTTATATATTCGATGATGGGCTCTTAAATCCTCATAATATTTAGTTCCGGGTATAGGAGTAAGGATATAAAATCTCGGGATAACAATTTTATTATCACTAATAAATTTAGCTGTATCCTGAATAGATTGGAGGGTGTCTCCATCGGCACCCACCACCATTTCTGTAGATACATCAATCCCTGCTGCTTGTATATTCTTAATGCGTTCGGGGTACTCTTTGGGCTTTGCCCATGATTTATCCATGTATTTTAGACTTTCTACTGAAATACTCTCCAGGCCAAAACTTAACGCTAGGCAACCACTATCAGCAACAATTTCTAATAATTCTTTATCATCACCAATTTTTATAGAGCACTGTGATGCCCACTGCATGTTCAGCTTCTTAATTTCTCCACATAGCTCTAATAGATACATCCTATCAGCAATAATATTATCATCTAATAATAAAAATTTACTAAATCCCAGTTCCTTTATCTGTGTAATATCTCGAATAACATCAGCAATCTCTCTTTTTAGATACTTGTTTTTGTATAAGCAGTACACAGAGCAGAAGCTACAAGAATTGGGACATCCTCTACCTGCCTGTATGGGCAGGAAATCACCAATATTCTTTTTAAGAATCAAGTCAAATCTGGGAAGTGGAGTCTTAAGGCAAGTCAATTCTTCTTTATAGGAGCTTTTTAATTCACCTTTTTGATAATCTTCAATTACCCTACCCCAAACATTCTCAGCATCTCCAATAACTACACTATCACAGTATTTACCTGCTTCCTCTGCCATGAGGCTAACCATATATCCTCCTAAGATTACTGTCTTACCCCTTTTCTTAAACTCTTCAGCAATATCAATTGTACGGATAATGGCATGGCCCATAGATCCGATAGCAATAAGATCAGCATCTGTGTCAAATGGAATATCTTCAATGGTTTCTAAAACGATTTCTACTTGCCAATCTTGGGGTGTTAATGCAGCTAGAAGTGGCAGCGCTAAACCAACAAAATATAACTTTTTCTTTTTTATGGGTTTTCTATTTAAATCATAGGGAGTCGATTGAATTAGGAGCAGTTTTTTCATCTTGATTTACCTCTTAATATTTTTTGCATATACTGGATAGTCACAGCACTACTACCTATAGACAACTTCAATACCTCAGATAATCCATATTTACGAATAAGTCTTAGTATGTTTTTAGGACGCATGGTTATTTTATAATAAAGCTTTACCATTTCAAAATAATATCTGCGGACACTCATCTTCTGAGGTTTTAGTACAAGATGGGCCAAATCCCATTTTTCAAACTCTTCTCGAGCTATAACTAAATCCTTTTCGTACTCTTGAAAAATTCCTGTCCCATATAGTGGGGTAAGTGGTTGTAAATTAACAAAGGTTATGTCAATTTTTTTTAACCATTGATATAGATGGACAAAATCTTCTTTTGAAAAGTCCATTCCTAGTATTAAAGTTCCATATACCTCAATATCATATTTTTTTAAGATGCTAATAGCCGCTTCATTTTCATAGATACTTGTCATTTTATTGTATTTATCTAAATCTTCATTTTTAAATGATTCCAGCCCAACAATAACAGCACGCAAGCCATGATCGCGAAAAGTTTTTATCACATCTTCATTCTTGCTAACGAAATCTGTTCTCCCATAAACAAGAAATTTCTTATTGATTTTATTTTCAGCTAGTTTGTGGCAAAACTCTAAAATTCGTTCTCTAGAAAAAAGAAAGTCATCATCAACGATATAGATTTCTGGTTCGGGTATTTCCTTTAGTTCTTCAATTACCGAATCAATGGTCCTAGTAAAGTACTTGCCATCAGTAATCTCTTTGCAAAAGCAAAAACTGCAATTATAGGGACAACCATAAGCTGTTTTTACTAAAGCACATGGATTATGAAACATATAATAATACTTATGCCTATAGCGTTCAACCTTTTGGCGATCTGGGAAAAGATAGAGAAAAGACGTATCCTTTAAGCTCCTTCTCCCTGGTTTATACGTCCCCTGGATATCTATATCTGTAATGCTTTTCTCTATGTTTTTTTCAATGCTTTGCTCTTTCTTATCTAGATGTTTTAGTACGGCATTAAAGGTTATTGGCCCATTGGCCTCAACAATAAAGTCTATATGGATACTGATAAAATCCTCAGGCACCACTTCAGCATAGACACCGCCAACAACAATCCTGCAATGAGGAATCACCCTCTTAATTCTACATGCATAATCCTTGATAACATTCACATGGGTAATATAGCCACTCATCCCTACAACATCCGGCTTATATTTTTCCATGAAGTATTCTAGAGGCTTTTTCTCTAAGATCATATCTAAAATTTCTATATTTGCATCAGTTTGTTCCATATTAGCAGCTAAATATTCAAGTTCAAGGGGTTCACAGACCATAACATGTTGTAATCCAATAGTTTCTTTGTCAGGTTTAGGTCTAATCAGCAGAACATTCATCCTTTATAGTCTCCTTTAAATTCTCTTTTCGCTAATATGAAAAAATAGATAGACGGCATATAAGGGCTTTCTTTAATCTTAATCAAATCTTCACATTGAAAGCATTCTTCCGTTATATGCTGAACTTCCTTGACACTTAGGTATTTTGCCTTACCAGTAGTTAGCTTTACAAAAAACATGGCAATGCCATCATATAGATTGTTTTGCGAAGCTTGTGCTAAAAGTAAGTATCCTCCCACATCCAGAAGACCATTAATTTGGACAATGGCCTTTGCTTGGTCCTCATAATATGGAAATGAATGGGTACATATTATAATATCAAACTTGCCTAATATATTACCTATCTGGCTAACATTCATTTGTTGGTAATCAATTCCTCCACCATGCTCCTCTGCCACCTTAACCATTTGCTTAGAATAATCTATACCTAGTAGTTCAAGCTTGTATCCTGAAAACTCTACCCTTATTTCTCTAAGGAGCTGTCCAGTACCACAACCAATGTCGAGAATTCGATAGGCTTTATCTGGATCTAAATATTCTCTTAAGTACTGCAAAATTTTCCCCCTAGTAGGTTCTAAAGAGTACTTCTGTACCCATAGACTTTCATAAGCCTTTGCCCAAAAATCCCAAATTTCCTGCCTACTCATGGCTTTCCTCCAGTAACAAATATGCTTCTTAACGTTTTCATCATAGCACCCCTAATATAGCTACTCCTAAAGAATTGCTCAACATAAAGCAGATAAAAAAGAAAACAGAAAATAACGGCAGGTATTTTGGTCGGCTTAATTGTTAGATGTAAAAAATCATAGCTGGCGTACTTATTATTAATAATTTTATCTTTATAAGCCTTATAGAGATCTGTCCCCTTAAGTGGTGTGAATATTGAAACAGCATAACAGCATAAACCAATTGTTCGAATCCATTTTCTAAGTCTCCGAAAATCTGTGAAAGTAAAATCTATTCCCACAATGAACAATGCCGTTAATCGAATACCATATTTTCGAAGAATTTCTACTGCCCGGATATTTTCATCTGAGGAGCTTTGTTTATTAAGCATTTCCAGCTTTTGATCCTCTATGGCTTCCATCCCTATAATTAGTTCGACAAAACCGATTTCTGCTAATTTCTTTATAATATCCTCATTTTTAGCCACAAAATCTACCCTTGAATAGGCAATAAATTTCTTATGAAGTTTATGGTTTTTTGTTTCATGGATAAAATCTACTATTCTTTCCCTATCCAAAAGAAATGTATCATCCACAATCCAGATATACTCCGCATCGATAGTTTTAATTTCCTCTACTACAGATCGAATTGTTCTATTAGAATAAGTTCCCATATTCAGTAACCTACAATAACAAAAATTACATTGAAATGGACAAGATAATGCCGTTTTTATAATAGCTATCGGGCTATACTGCAGATACTTGGTCTTATGCTTATACTTTTTAAAATAAGTTCGGTTAGGAAATGGAAGATCCTCAAGTTTAGTTAGACTCTTACTGTTAACCTGCCACTTCTTTCCATCATAAAACGCTATCCCTTGAATACTCTCAGCTTCTACTTTGCAAAAATGATTGTTTATCAGCTTCTCGAATGTATGAATGGGATCAGAATGGACAATAAAATCTATTGTCTCAACAAAAAAATCCTCGTAATTTATTTCCGCATGAACACCGCCAACGATTACTTTCATATTCCTGTCCAGGCTCTTTGCATATTGGGAGAAACTAATCATGGTTTCCACTGCAGTTATATATCCAGTTAACACTAAGACATCTGGATGATATTCTTCCATTACCTTTTCAAAAGTGCTATCCTCCATCAGCGAATTAAATATTCTATGATGGATGTCCATCTTTGTTAAGAGTCCAGAGAGATATTCCAATTCTAAGGGTTCCGTTACAATTGGCTCGAAGATAGAGAAAAGAGTCTTTTTATGGCATTTCACTAGTAGAACCTTCATTTCTATCCCCCTCAAAATCGTTAAATACATTATGCTCAATCATATATGGTTTATAGGAAAACTTATGGACAACCTTGCTTAAAATCCCATTTATTATGGGGTTGCTATGATGAATATATAAAGATTTAGGATGCTGTATAGCCCCTAGTTTGAGCTTTGTCTCCTCTGCCGTCTGCCCGAAATCGATCCGTTTGATACCTTTCTTATTAAGACCGTAGCTAATGATTTGCAAAAGCATATTTATATATAAATCATATTTTTTATTCATGCTATACTTAAAGCCACCGAATAAAAATATCAACTCATCCTTATCTTCCACTAGCTGAACGAAAGCAATTATATCTCCACAAAGCGAAAATTTTATAATTTTCGCGGGAAACTTTTTAAAAAAATCAATAGGCTGTTTTTCCAGTTTTTCGCTTGAGTGCTCATAAACATCTTCATATAGATGATACATCGCCTGATCAAATAAATTGTTATCCTCTAGCTCTTCCACCTTTATATTAGAAAATCTTCTCAAGGCTTTCCTAATTCTGTAACTATAGTGGCTTCTCATACTCAACAGATATTGCTCGAAGGAATTCCAGTAAATATCCATTTTACAGGTGGAGAGAGTATTGCCTTGAGCAAGATTAAAAATATCATCCGAATTGAGAATGATATAAAACCCCTTAAGACACTTAATATATTCTACCATAGCATCTGTATTATCTTCTTTGCAAATTGAATACCCTGTTTTTGCAACTGAGATTGGCAACCCGATAATATTAGTTGGGACATTTATACAAGGATACTTAGCAAAGGTTAAAATATTCAGCTTAAGCTGATAAGAAACAAAAACAACCCTTTCTCCAAGATTAAGATGATACAATTGACCACAAGGGTTGAATTTCTCTAGTTTTTCTAAGATTTGCTTTTTTAAAAAAATATTTTCTCCATCTCTGTTTTCAGCAACAATCTCATCCCATATATCGGGTAATTTACTCGCATTATGATAAACTTTAAACATATATCCATTGCCTTTCATAAGTTAATAAGAAATACTTTATAATGCTTGTACTCTTTATCCGCCCATCGAAGGCCAAAACCTTTGGAATCAAGATTGTCCTCTAGTACCCATCCTGATTCGCAAAATTCGTATCGGTCTTTAACCAAATGTCTGCATTTATTAAATAGTGCGAGTACGCCTCCCTTTTTCTGAAATTCAGGCAGTACTCCTAATTCTACAATCTTAAATGTTTTTATTTTATGAGAAAAGAATTTATTCTTAATTACAGTTTTAATCCCTATGGGCTCACCTGGCTTAATAAGTTGATTAAAATCAGGATACCATAGCATAAATCCTATTGGAGTTCCTTCATATTCTAATATTAGTAGATTTTCTTCTTTTAGTAGCAGCCTTAAATCTTTAAATAGCTCGACATCTTCTTCTACTCTTCTTCCATAATAGAATTTATGATTACTAAAGGCTTGATTATTTAGATCTGTATAAATTTGCACATCTTTTTCTATATTTCTAAAATCTGCCTTTCTAACACTATATTTATCCTCAATTCTGTTTAACAGTTCATGGTTAAGAATACTATCAAATTTATCCATTTTACCGATATAGTTAACAAGTTTGATTTCTTCTGTAGCATATTTTTTAAAATAGTCAATATAATAGGGAGGATTATATTGTGTACCAAAGCCTTGCAAAGAATTATAATTATCGGCCAATAACCCCAGCCCATAATTAACATGAAAATTTAATCCTACTAAAATCTTATTAATACCCTGTTCCCGTGCAAGCCTCCTTCCATAATCGATCATTTTCTCTACCGCATTCTCCTGATTTGATAAAGCTTCAAAAAAGGTGAGCTGTAAGGTATCTTTCATCCGATCAACTATGGCAAAAATACAAGCAGCTACTACCTTCCCCGATTCCATCACTATAATCGGTTTTACTATGCTGCTTTTACATATCAAGGATTTTCCTGTCAATATACCTTTTAAAACAATGCTCATACTATCTCTAAAATAGATATTATCTTTATATACCCCTTTATATAAAGATAAATATTCACCAATTGCTCTTCTATCAACAACTTTTATGTCCACTATTTCACCTCATGTATGACAGACAAATTTTGCTCCTATAAGTAATTCTATATATGGTTTACAAGCTCCTCTAATCTGCTCAATTCACCGTTACTTATGGTAAAGTTTAATAGATTTTACTAACCGCTTTAGCCTGTCTCTTTCTTCTTCTAAATCCTCTAACTGAGCAAACATCACAGGTTTTAAAGAATGGGCAGGCCATCGAGCCTTTAAATCCTTCAATTGATTTTCCACTTCCTGCAATTCCTTCTCTAATTGTTCTAATTCTTTTTTAGCCATTTTTTTGTTCAACTCCTATATCTCTACGAAATGTGATAGCCCCATGCATACAAACTTCTATACACTCTTCACACTCTGTACAGTTCTCGGGATCAACAGTTGCCAAGCCCGCAAGCATTCTAATTGCACAATTTGGGCAAGCATTGATACATCTCTGGCAACCTTGGCACAATTTTTCTACGACAAACGCTGACATACCAATCACACTTCCTTCCACCACACTATAGAAACAGGAATACCCGAAAGTGCCCCATCGTGAACATTACCTGAAGATAAACCAATGAATGGAACAAAACCATTAGAGGTGATCAGACGAGGCGGTGTCAATTTTTTTGTTTACTGTATATAATAAAAGGAGATCTACAAAATTAGGTGAAATACTCAATATCATATAATTAACAGGAGATATGTTTCAACAAATGTAATCTAAACGATATCGAAAGCAAAAAGGAGAATAACAATGATAGATATATTATTATGCGAAAGTGAACATAACGATATGGCTTTTACAAGTATAAAGGCCATTGACCAAAATATGACCAATAAAATATTTGCGAATTGTCAATTTACAAGCTGTGACTTCTCACATGCAGATTTTTCTTTAGCATTTTTTGAAGATTGCTTATTTAAAGAGTGTAATTTAAGCTTATCACAATTTAAAGATGCAAAGTTAAGAAATGTTGAGTTTGAAAACTGCAAGTTATTAGGTATAAGCTTTAACAAGATTGATTCCTTTATTATTGGTATAAACTTCAAGGATTGTTTAATTCAAAATTGTAATTTTTCTAATCTTAACTTAAAGAAAAGCATGTTTCAACAATGCAGGATACTAGAAAGTGACTTCATCAATACTGACTTATCAGAAAGTAACTTTACATATTCAATCTTAACTGGAACAAAATTTAGTGATTCAAATTTATCAAAGGCAGATTTTTCTTTTGCTAAGGATTATAGAATAAATCCACTAAATAATAAAACAAAGAAAACTATAGTTACGTTACCTGATGCAATATCACTTTTACAGTATTTCGACTTTGTTATAAAGTAGATTTAAGCCTCATCCATGAGTGAGTCCAATAAGAATTAACTCAAACATTATGAGGCTCATTTACATTATACAATACTTATTTCCTTTAAGATTTTGAATTATGCTTTACCAGCTCAGTAAAATTATTAGCAAAATCCTTTATAGCATTTTCATTAAAAGTAGAGGTATCTTCTGTTACACCACTAACCTTTTTAACGATTTGCCGCTCAATAAAGTTCATTTTAGAAAAAATAAATTCCCCACCAAAAAGTCCCTGAACTATAGCTATATCTTTAAGTTCTTTAGGAAAAGCATTTTCAAATTGCTCTTTTGCTTCTTCCCCTTCCCTCATACAGCACAGAAAAAGGCCTAGTTTTTTGCTGATCAGGAGATTTTGATTATTTTTTATAAACTTTTGAACCTTACCTTGCATTGAACCTGCATGAATAGATCCACCTATAATGACTGCATCAAAGTCTGTTATATCTAGCTCGTTGCTTTTTCTTAAATTTACTAGTTTTACTTCTCCGTCAAGATATTCCTTAAGTATTCGTGCTGCCTTTTCCGTTGTCCCACGGGAAGAAAAATAAACAATTGATATGTTCATTATTACCCCTCCAAAAAATTTAGAATTATTAACTAGTATGGTACCGATTTATTATATTCAATTTCTGTAACCTCAAAATTATACCAATTAAAATCTCCGGTATCTAATTTCCAGGTGACGTCTCCTTTGGTAGGAACCCTTATTCCTTCAAATTCTTTATACTCCCGCACAGGAATTGACCATGTCTCTAATCTAGTCTCCCCATCAAATTCCCCGTACCTTTCCGCCTCGAAATTAATAACCTCACCCTTATCATTAAACGTAAATACTCCCGAGGCCGTTATCTCTCCATAGGTCATGGTTGCTTTAGCATTATCTGCATCTATTTCTTCCCATGTTAAGTATTCATTTAAAGCTGCACTAGGAAACCATATCGTCTCAGCAAGATATCTTAACAAGGTACCCTGATCAGTTTCTTTCCCTTCGGAATCGGCAACAGTAAATAATGAAAGAACTTTAATGAGCATATTTCCTTTTCCGCCCTCATATTTATCTCTCCCTACAATGTGGATTAGCGGAGCTGCCTTAATATTTGCCTTCCAGATAAATCCCGGCTCTTCTGAGGTAAAATATTGTTCTGCTTGAACTGGCATCCATGACTTATCTTTTTCCAATCTCATATCTGCTTTTTGTTTTAAACGAACAGCTGTTATTCTTTCTTTTCCAATAATTCCGGAGCATTCAAGCCACTTTTGAACATTTTGTGGTAATCCTACTATATCCCCCTTAGTCACAATTTCACCTTTATTTTCTACTTTGCTAAAAAAATCTTCAACTTCCTTTTCTACACTTTGGTTAAATAGAAATTTTGCTATAAATGAACCTGCTATAAATAAAACCAAAAGTACTGCAATAATAATTAACACAAGTGTTAATTTTGACATATTAGCCCCTCCCTATAAAATCCTATACTGCTACACAGTATAATTATTTTCTAAATTAATCTGTAAGATTTTAAGTTACTATTCCTTTCGTACAATAAGACCTTTAAGTAATACATTGAAATGATGATCAATTAAGCGATTTACCTGCTCTTGAGAAATATCCTTTTCAGTCATTAGTCTTAAAACCAAACCAAAGGTAGATGTCCAGATGATCTGAGCCGTAAGTTCAGAATCCCATGCTGCATAACGATTTCTGCTAATCCCTCTTTCGATATTCTCAGATAGTATATTTATAGCCGGATTTTTTTTAGAAACCCCTTGCTCCAGCAAACCCGTCTTTTTTAATATAGAAGGGTCATCACTAAGCATAACAGCCTTATAGTATTCAGAGGACTCTAAAGCGGCCTTAATATAGTTGGTAAATGCTTCCTCTATTTCCTTTTCCGGTTCAGCTTCATTTCGCTTTACGGACTTAACTGACGCAAGGATTCGACCATAACCCTCCCCTACTAAGGTTTCAACAATCTCATTTTTGTCTTTAAAGTAATGATAGATAATACCTGGAGAGTAATCTAGCGCTTTGGTTATTTTACGTATCGATATCCCTTTGATACCTTCCTCAGAAATTATATTCCGAGCCACATCTAAGATTTTCTTTTTAGTTTCTTCCTGTTTTCGCAATTGGTGTTCTTTTTTTACCATAATTTCACCACCCTTCGATTTTGAACATAAGCTCTTTAAACATTGTTTAGTATTTTGAACGGCGTTTAAATTAATTGTAAGGTAATGCTCTTGCTTTTGTCAAGTACGTTTTTACTTTTTTGTGTTTTTAAAATCGCTTGCACGACAAGAATTCTTGACTATTTTTTCACTATACACTCACATTTCTCTACAATCCCATTGTTTATGCACACCCCTTTAATTAAATTGCATAATATATAGTATATATAAGCAAAGGAGGAATATTATGGGAAATAATGAACGCCAAAATAATCAAAGTTTTATTGTAACTCACCCTTTAG
Organism: Desulfitibacter sp. BRH_c19; assembly: GCA_001515945.1. Classification (NCBI taxonomy): domain Bacteria; kingdom Bacillati; phylum Bacillota; class Clostridia; order Neomoorellales; family Desulfitibacteraceae; genus Desulfitibacter; species Desulfitibacter sp. BRH_c19. The sequence continues at coordinate 113,023 of LOER01000036.1, read as the reverse complement.
ATGCTACGGGACCTGCTGAACAACTGTTTATAGCAGGAGTTTCGGTCTTTGAAATAACAATATTTACACCTCCAGTTCAGCGTGTTACTATCTTAGGCATTAACTTACCAGCACCAGGTACCTTCGGTCCTTACGATACCTATGTAGCTTATCTTACAATTCCAGATTCCATTGAACCATTAGCTACATTACCTTTAATACCCACAGAGGATAATCTGAATTGGGTAGCCACAACTTTGTTAGATTTTGGAGGAACATTACCTAGTATAAACGTTTCAGTTAGACCTCAACTAGGATTTGACCGTATAGGTGATATAATACTTCAAGGTCAAGTGTTTCCTTAAAATTTAGTTTTAAACACCTCATTCCATAGTCGAAGTGGAATGAGGTGTTTATATTTTAGGCTATGTTAAAGAATAATGTTGTTTTTGTGGATAAATAATGGAACTTTTTGTCTTAATAATCCAGTTATAATAAAGGCTTATTAAGACAACCTATAAATAGGATTACTATAGGAGATGTTTATCATATGAGAAAGATTACTGACAGAATTATTCTAGGAATGGTATCTGGACTAATAGCTGGTATTCCAGGTAGATTGATTAACTCAGCAGAGTATAGGGCAGGTTATACTGATTTAAGATACAATCATCTTGCCTCCAGTCTGTTTATCCCCAAAAACAAAACTAATTCCACTGAGGGCAAACTTTTAGCTGCATTTGTTAATAACATTAATGTAAGCTCAGTTGGTGTTGTAATAAGCTATCTTCTTTCAGCAACTGGTCGTGATAAGGCTGTAGTTAAAGGAATGGGAGTAGCAGCGATATCTTGGATAATGATCAATGGGTTAGTTTCTAACCTTGGGCTAAAGATTAAATCTAAGAGACCTTTATCACCCATCCTGTCTCTTGCAGACCATCTGATTTTTGGCTCTCTAACAGGATTCTTAGTATCAAAACTTGGTGATGATAGTCTCTTTCCTGATAAAGAAGGCAAAGGTGAAAATAAGCTGCCTTTAATATCAACCAACGATGACGATTAGAGAACTTATCTTTTCATCATGTTTCACATCCTTCCTCTCAAGGTCCATCACCTCGTAAAGCTACTTAAGAAATTTTTGATGTTATTTACATGATTTTTGCGTTAAAAATTATCCTACACACACGCTAATAAATTTATAATTTAAGTCATAAATTCTATTGACAAAGTGTCAGTTAAGTGTTAGATTGTTTTTGTGAGGAGGTGCCAAAGTGCGAGAGGTCAAAGATCCTGAGGTTCGTAAAACAGAAATAATAGAAGCTGCAAAAGATCTATTTTATGCAAAGGGCTATTTACAAACAACAACACAAGACATCATTGATAGTTTGAAGATTTCAAGAGGATTATTATATTATCATTTTAAATCTAAAGAAGATATTCTGTTTTATATTGTTAAAAGACAGATTGAACCTATTCTTTCACGATTAAAATTAATTACCTATGATATAAAACTTTCCGCTAAGGAAAAGGTGGTTTTATTTTTAAACAGCACAATTATATCTGAGTCATCTGTGGCTGAAAAAGATTATTCTTTAAAAGAGGTCATTCAGTTACCTGAAAATTCTTTTATGATGGATCAAATTAATCACAAACTAGCATATACTATGACAGATTATTTTAGTGAAATTATACAACAAGGAAATGAAGCAGGAGTATTTCATGTAGAATATCCAGAAGAAGTATCGGCATACCTAATGACTGCCTATATGTTTGTAATTGGTGATAATCATTTCCACAATAATAATATTGAAAAGGCTAAAGATTATCTAAATGCATTTAAAAAATTACTCAATCACACGTTAGGGTCAGAAGAAGAATTGTTTGAAGTATAAATCATTCCAATAGTAAAACCGGCTATTGGAATGATTTACGCCTTATTACTGACTTTTAGTCAGTCTATTAAAAATTTTATCCGATGGCTAACTACCACTAAGACTCCACCTCTTTAGGTGGGAGATAAGTGGTACTAAGCCCCTGGCTAACGGTTTCTAATATTAGTATACAAGGAGGATTTTGCAATGAAAAGAAGAGTATTGTTGTTATCACTTGCTAGTATTATTATGGTTGTTATTGCTTTTGGAACATTTACAACATCTGTTTTTGCTTCTAATCTAAATATACCTAAAGGCGAAACCCCTTCAGGTATTCCATTTAATAAGATGGAAGAAACTATTGATCAATATGTATCAGAGTATATTGGGAAAACAACACCAGGTGCTTCAGTTGCAGTTGTAAAAGATGGCGAAATTATTTTTTTGAAAGGGTACGGCTATGCAGATATAGAAAAACAGATCCCTGTTAACCCAAAAAACACAGTTTTTGAATGGGCATCTGTAAGTAAATTGTTCACCTGGGCATCTGTAATGCAACTAGTTGAACAGGATAAACTAGATTTAGATGCAGATATTAAAACATACCTTCCACCAGAATTTGCTAGAAAGCTTAACCTTAAACAAAAAATTACAATGCGGGATATTATGAATCATGCTGCGGGTTTTGGAGATTATGCTTTTAATACTATAGTCTTTTCTCCAGACAAGTTAGTTTCTTTAGAAGAAGCTATACTACGAGATAAACCAAAACAATATTACAAAGTGGGTACTGCTAGCGCCTATAGTAACTATGCAGCATCTCTTGCTGGCTATGTAGTGCAACATATTAGCAAACAGCCTTTTCAGGATTATGAAAGGGAACATATTTTTAATGTACTCTCAATGAATAATACTTCTGCCCACCCTACATTTGCTGACAATAAGAAAATTCTAGAATCAAAAGCAAAGGGGTACCTGCCTGACCAAAAAGGAGGATTCATACTTGGTAATTGGTCCTATATTTCTCACCTTCCAGCTGGTTCTATCAATGGTACAGCGGAAGACCTGGCACGATATGCTATTGCTCTTACTCCTAACGGAGAAGAACAATCACCCTTGTTTACAAATTCAGATACTATAAACACTATGCTTTCACCGAGTTATAATCTAGATGGAGACATGATAGGAACCGCCCATGGGTTCTTTGAATATGTAGGTGAATATCGCACCTTGGGTCACGGTGGTAACACAGCTGCATTCTCAAACCAATTTACAATAGTACCAGAGGAACGTTTTGGGATTGTAATACTTACAAATGCTTACCTTGAAATGAATATTCTCTTTGGATTACAAGATCTTTTACTCGGAAAGGAAGATAAGGAACTCAAATCACTTGAGGAAGAGTTACCTTCTTCTAGTGAAGTAGCTGGTCATTATGTACCAATGGAACGACAAGAAGGTAATTTTGTAGATTTTGCAAAATACATAGGCTTGTATAAAATTAATGCTACTGATACAAATGAAATTTCAATGACCTTAGGACCATATGAGGGTACTTATATCCAGACCAAGCCATACTACTATGAAATAGTTGATGATAATCTACCTATCTTCAGAAATGCTTATCCTATTTTACGATTTAAGATGGAAAATGATACTGTAAAACAGGTTATTGTAGGACATGGAATGGATTTATCTGCATTACCACAAGGCAGAACAATACCCTTTTTAATTACTAGTTTAGTAGTATTAATAATTAGTTCACTATTCTTTCTTATAGCACCAATTATTCTGCTCATTGCTGCAGTTAGAAATAGGAAGAAACAAGTAGAACCTGAAAATAGAAGATTTAATCTATATCATTCAATATTAGTACTATGTGGTACGGTTACTATCATAAATAATTTCATCCCTTCTGCTAAGATTATGATGACCACTTTCATAACTTTTGCAGAAGTAAAACCACATATTTTGTTGAATTACCCTTTACTTTTTGGAACAATTTTTGTAGGAATATTCTCTGTCAATTCAATGCGAAAAGCTCTAATTACACCTAAACGTAAAGTGATGTATATTGTAACAATTTTTATGCTAATTTTATTGTTTGCATTATTGATTGGATGGAATTACTTTATTCTTGGATAAATAATTTAAATCTCCTTGCAATAATATAATCTTCATATAGGCTAAAAGTAGTGCTTAACTTTAATTAAAATATTTCATACCCAAATCAGCTTAAACCTTTATATTTCAAATAAAATCTTGCTTCAACATATATTTGTCTGGTTTAATACTCAAAAAAGTACAAGGGTGCGTAAGTGAACTGTACCCTTGTACTAAATCTCTATTTCGACAATTCCATTTAATCTCTCCTACTGATGGAAAGTTATTAGAATTAACCTGAGGGTTTTTTAAAGGTATTATTTTAGCTTTGCTCAGCTTAAATGAGGTTACGTAGCTTTGTAGATTAATATCGTTTGTTTAGAACTATAAAACTTCCCAAATAACCTTTAACTACACTAACGACAGTTTTCGCCAAGTATAAATTTACGTCTACCTACTTACTTCTTCATGGCTTTGGTCTTGTTTTTCCAATAATGGCGGAAGTACATTCCGCCAATTATTCTGGACTGGCTGTATTTCGCTGAATTTATGGTTCTTTCAACAAGTTCTTCTTCGGAGGCCATAGCTTGATTCATGATCTCCAGAAGATGACGATCACTATCTGCGGTTTCCAAATCAACTGAAGATATCATTTCATTAAATTTTTTTTCCAGACTGTCTTTTTGTAACAGGTACGCCCCAAAATCGGGGATTCTGTTTTCTATGACAAGTCTGTGAAGTTTCTCTCGTTTGTGCCAATATTCCACGGCTGCATCTTTTGTACTTTCCGCAAAGGAAAATGACTCTCCTTCTATCATCCAGTAGGGTTTAAAAACAGCTAGGCAGGGTGTGGAGCTGCCAGTTATCTGATAGGTACAAATATTTTGACTGAGAGTTGCAATATAGCTACCGGTGGTATGGTCGCCAAACAGGAAGCCGGCATGCATACAAACACTTTGCAGAGAGTGTTTGGTAAACTGCTTCCCTTCTATTTTAGGGTCATGGCTTCTCAGAATTTTTTTCATCGTATCGGCATTAATTCGGCCTTTTTCTACTTCCAGGATGCACTTGCCTGCGCTATACCTTTGCAATGATCCGCTAAGCCTTGTATATAGAAAGTCGCTATAGCAACGGGCAAAATGAAAGTCTTTTTCGCTTTTGCACCATCCCTTATCAACAGCGTTTCTGACCAGATTAGGGTGGGCTCTATCATATTTACTGCCAATACTTAGGCGATTTGAAATATTCCTTACATCTCTGACATATTCGGCTGCCCAATATTCACCTGCCGTTTCCAAAACCCAGGCAGAACTTTTATCGGCGATGAGGAAAGAATTATGGTATGTAAATTTATGATCATACCCACAGTTACCACCCTGTCCGTATTTTTCCAACAGACTTACTATCATTTCTAGAGCCTCGTTGCTTGTTTTGCATCGCTCAAGGGCAATACGTAGCATATCCATGCCCAAAAGCTTCTCTTTACCGTATTTCTCCCGGGTAAACACAGCTTCGTTTCCAATATTGAGGCCGAATTCATTAAAACCCATCTCCGCTCCCCACATCCACGAGGGCTTCATCAGGAGTACTTCGTAAGTCTCCTCGGTCTGGTCAATCTCAATATAAGTACACTTCAGCTTAGCTCCCTTTTGATATTTCTTCTGGGGTATCCTTATAGTAATTAATGGTTCATTGGGACTACGGTCACTATTCTTGGCAAAAATGACTGATCCGTCTGACGTAGAATTGCCTAAAGCCACCAGGGTATCACACACTGATCTTACCTCCCCTATTTTTTAAGTTTAATCCAATGTGCTATATATAAAGCACCTTTCCTTTAGAAATAGTGTATGGGTGGCACCGGAGGTAGTGAAATTAGTATATCCATAATAATCTCCTCATTAAAGAGTAAACCGTCGTACTTATGGTACGGTTCACCGTAACGGGGCGGTTTTTATTTAGACTACTATACTACTATACTACTATAAAAAACAGCAAAGATTAAGACGAGAATTAAATAAATAATCATTCTATTTCTCTTAACCTTTCTACAATACTTCCTTTTCTAATGCTGCGATATGCCACATAAGGTACTATTAATGATAGTACTATCATTATTGGGTAGGTAATTAGTAATGGAGTTAGAATAAATTTATAACTAAAGAACCATAACTCACTAATAACTCCTCCAATAATGACAACAGAAAACATAATTCCTAATACTAGTGATAGTATAATTGTGTTGACTGCATAATATAAGCCTTCAAAACACAACATTCTGTTCAGTTGCTTGCCTGTCATACCTATGCTCTGTAGCATGGCAAACTCCTGTCGTCTTCCCCATATACTCGTAAACATTGAGTTTATAAAGTTTAGAATCCCTATTAAACCGATTATAAAGCTAAGAATACCACCAACCGTAATTAATATATTCTGAAGATCCTTAAAACCATCTACATAGGTTTTCTTAGATTCATAATTCATAAGAGGCTCTACTTTTTTGGTGTATTGCTTTATAAAAGATTCCATATCTGCTTCCTTATCATCCTCAACATTAAATGCATAAGTCATCACAATAGGTTTTGAAACTATCTTTAAGTATTCCTCTTCAGGTAAGTACATAGCAAATTCATCAAATCTACGGGTAGACATAGAATAGGTTTTTATTCTAACTTTTGCCATAACTTCGTATTCATATTTTTCCCCATCTACTGTTATCTCCATAGTGTTTCCTATTTCATAATGTGAGGTATCCCAAAGTATATCACCGTGGTCACCTTCATGGACTCCTTCAATAATGTATCTTCCACTTTTCAATTTTTCTATATCCCATTTTCCTTCAACAATATCTAATCGTGAAAGAGGAAAATCCTCCATACCATATAAATCTAAGCTTGGCTGCCCATCCCTTGCTTTGTTTAGAGGATGACCAAAATAACTAAGTTCATTAGGCTTCTCACGGTATATCGAACAATCACCAACATCAATATTATAGTAAATCCTACCTCCTGCTTGAAAACCCTCTTGCTTTTCTACATTAGATATAAAGCTTTCACTAAGCTCATCCTCTTGAGATCGAAAATGGTTCATGTTAAAATAATTAGCATGACCAATAAGAAAATCAGTTTCCACAAATTTTGAAACAAATTTATCCATATCGAAACCGTTAGAAACTGTAAATACTGAGTTAAGCAATACTAAACTTAGTGTCATAGATATGATAGCAATTATTGTTCGCTTTTTATTTCTACCTAGGTTGGAAAGTGCCATCTTCCATAACTTCCCACCATCTGTAGAGCATTTGGTTTTTTTTCTTATTTGTTCACTACCACCGCTGTATCGTACTGCCTCCACCGGTGAAACCTTTCCGGCAATTTTACTAGGTTTGTGAGTGCTTATAAATACTGTAACTAAAGCAAATATTGAGGCCCCTATAAATATTATAGGATTAACGGAAACAACTGCATTATTCCCACCATAGCTTGTAATTCCCATAGTTAATGGAAGTAAAGCCTTACCCAGAAAAAACCCTATAAAAAGGCCAATTGGAATACCAATGATTGATAATATAATAGCCTGCTGTGAAATAATGCTTTTAATTTGTTTTGATGTTGTTCCAATAGTTTTTAGCAACCCAAATAACTTGATATCTTTTATAACAGATATTTGAAAAATATTATATATAATCAGATAACCTGTAAATATTATTAATACTACTAACATAATCACAGATATAATAGTTACTGGATCTGAGTGTGAAAAATTACTTGATAGATAGGCCCAGTTTACATTACTAGCTATATCTGTAGGTAATACTTCACTTCTTTCTCTACCATCAAGAACTGTATATCCACTATCAGTAATTACCTTAACTAATTTTTCCTGCAAATTAAAACTATTTTTAAACATAATATAAGAGTTAATAGCTCCTGTGGTATTACCGTCTACCTTGTATGTGTTTTCAAGCTTAGTAGCATGTGATTTCATAAACTCAATGGAAACAATTGCAAACCCTACATTAAAAACAGGGTCACTTTCCCAAAAGCCAGATAATACGAAATCTGTTTGTATCTGCTCTTCCTTTATTGTATATTTGAGAGATACTTTAGCGCCAATTTCATGAGGAACCCCTAATAAATCCAATGTTTTAGTATCTGTAATTATTTCATTTTCATTTATTGGAACATCTCCTGTAGTAGGTTCGCTAAACCCAAGTTTCATAGCAGTTTCATCCATATAATACATTTCTACACGACGTTTTAAGAACTCAGGGTTATCTACACTATCTGCAATTATTTTATTATAGCTTATTTCTTTAATTAAAGGATGTTCCTTCATGTTGTTATACTGCTCATCAGTTATATATTTTAAAACAGCATGCCCGTCTCCACCAGACTGCCTTACCGTTTGATTTTGAAAGGATTCTATCATACCAATACCAATGGTAAAAAGACTGGTAAATAAAATTGTAGTCAATGCTATTGCAATAATAGCCATTATGTTTTTAGTTTTACTTGCTTTAAGACTTTTAAATGCAAGTCCATGGATCACTTTTTTATTTTGTACCTTAATCATTTGTGATCACCACTTACTATTTTACCATCCTCAATTCGAATGATACGATCAGCCATTTGTGCAATTTCTTCGTTATGAGTTATCATTACAATAGTTTGGTTAAAGCGTGTACTGGTTACTTTTAATAATCCCAAAACATCAAGACTAGTTTTGCTATCCAAATTTCCAGTAGGTTCATCCGCAAGGATAATTGTAGGCTTAGTAGCTAAAGCTCTTGCAATAGCCACACGTTGTTGTTGGCCACCAGAGAGATTATTTGGTAAATTTTTAAGCTTAGTTTCTAAACCTAAAGTATTAACAATTTGATTAATATAGTCTTTATCAATTTTATTACCATCTAGTTCAATAGGTAGAGTAATATTTTCATATACATTTAATATAGGTACGAGATTGTAGCTTTGAAATATAAATCCTATATTTCTCCTTCTAAAGATAGTTAATTCATCTTTTTTTAAAGAAAAAAGTTCTTCTCCATCTACCTTTACTGTTCCTTCAGTTGCTCGATCAAGCCCTCCAAGCATGTGTAACAAAGTAGATTTCCCACTACCCGATGTACCTACAATTGAAACAAACTCTCCACGTTCTACTGATAGATTTACACCATCTAAAGCTTTTACTAGATTTGGGGCTTTACCGTAATGCTTAATTAAATTATCTGTTTCTAATATATTCACAAAATAACCTCCATAAAAAATATAGCTTACACCCTCTTATGGTATAAACTATAATAAACGAATCTTTCTAGAATCTTTCTCAAATATAACAGTTTTGAAAGATTTGCTTTATTTTGGCAGGAAGATAGAAAAAGTTGAGCCTTTTCCTATAGTAGAAGTAACTTTAATATATCCTCCTTGTTTAGTAACAATCTCTCTTGCAAGAAATAATCCAATACCTACACCCTCATATTGGTTTACATCTATAGAACGATAAAACCGCATAAAGATAGAATTAATATCTCCCTCTCTAATACCAATGCCATTGTCCACAATATCAATTCTACAAAACATCTCATAAGGAATAACTGATACTGAAATATTACCTCCATTTGGTGTATACTTAAGAGCATTATCTAAAATATTATATAGTGCTTCCTCTGTCCATTTCTTATCGAAAACAGCTTTACACTCTTCACATATTGTTTGAATTTTAATGTTCTTTTCTTCTGCGTTTTTCTTTATTTTATAATAAACATCATTAACTAAGTCCAAAACAGAGTCAGCTTTTGGTACCACAGATATTATATCTGTTTCAAGTCTTGATGTTTTTATCAAAGCTTTTATAAGAAAATCAAGCTTTTCTGATTGTACTGTAATCTGTTTTATCATTTCCAAACTATTATTAGGAAGTTGTTTCTGCTCATTTAATAGCTGTGAGTAAAGAATTATATTAGAAATAGGTGTTTTTGTTTGGTGAGAAATATCAGAGATTAAAGCTTTAATTCTTTCTTTCTCTGTAGAAAGATTATTCTCAGCAAATAAAGACATACTTAAAAATCTACCCAACTTTACCTCCAATGCTGATAACATTGATTCATCATAGGTAGATTCTGAAAAATTACCACTTATTGCACTATCCAACATATGATTTAATCTATTAATGGTATTTTTTGTTTTGTATCTATTTACAATGGTAAAAATGGTAGAAGTAAAAATAAAGACAATAGCAAGTATAAGAAAAATAATATTTGTTTTATCCATCCACATCTACCATCCATATGTATCCTATTCCATATACAGTTTGTATGTATTTTGGTTTTACAGGATTATCTTCTAATTTATTTCGTAAGCGTTTTATAGTAACTGATAAAGCATTTTCATCTACAAATTCTGAACCCTCTGACCAAACTTTATCTATTAAGGTTGATCTCTTAAGCACATTTCCTTTATTTTTCACTAGGATTTTAAGGAGTTTTTGTTCTGTCTTACTTAATTCAATTTTAACACCATTATTATAAAACTTCATAGTATCAAAATCAAATTCAAAATGTCTAATCGTGATTTTTTCATTCTTAATCACTTGTTTTACGCGTCGCAGCAATACAGAAACTCTTGCACGCAGTATCATTAAACTGAATGGTTTAGTGAGATAGTCATCTCCTCCAAGCTCTAAGCCAGTTACCTCATCAATTTCCATATCATTAGCAGTTAAAAAAATAATTGGTATAGAAGAATATTGCCTTATTTGTTTACACAAATCAAAACCATTTCCATCAGGTAAATTTACATCTAATATAATTAAGTCGAATTCTGTTTCTGATAGATGATTTTCTGCTTCTTTAAACGTAAAACTCTGTATAAACTCATAGTCCTCTTGTTTTAGGCTCAAAACAATACCATTGTTTAATGCAATATCATCTTCAACAATTAAAACTTTATTTATTTTAATTCCCCCTTACCCTCTAGTTCTTAGGTTTGCATAAATGCTTTTAAAGTTTTTTCATTGTACTATGATTTTTTTATTATTATAGTTAATATTTGTTTTATACTTATAAGTTATATAACCTACTCTTACTTCCTTTAATATTTTTGGAAATACTGTATTAATTACTCTTAAATACTTATTATTATAATTTCATTAACCTCCAAGTAAAAACCACCATTACTTATGGTACGGCTCACCGTAACGAGTATAACAGCGGTTTTTTATATGTTTATTAAGTAATGGTACTATTAAGTAAATACAGATGTAACTCTTTCTAAGTCAATGCACCTGTACCCTTGCCCATCAATTTACTATTAAAATGCATCTATGTTCCAACGTTTCTTTACATGGACAAATAATTCATCCTGTCTTTTTTCTATGGACTTTTCATCCCAAGTAGTATAGTTAATTGCTATACTTTTGGTGATTTTCAGATTAGATGAATGATATACCTGCCCTTTGACATCAAATGCTCTATTTTTTAGGTTTCTATTGTATTCTTGCCCTAGTAGGGTCAAATTTCCTATACGATTTAAATATTTTTTATGAATTTCTGCATCAATGTTCCAATGGCATCCTAATTTCTGTGGCATTACATGCTCTAAATGGATCTTATAGTTATCATTTATTACCTGTACCTCATTATCTAAATAATTGTTTATTTCCCTAAGAATATACTTAGCTACAGCTGTGGATTTTACACTATAGAATTTAAATAAGTTCTCTAACTCATCATCGGTAACAATTTCGTCTTTAATTCTTTTATAAATTTTATCAACAGTTGTGATCTCCCTCTCTGCAATGTCTAGTGCTACGTTAGAAAATAATTTTTCGTATTTGTTAGCAACTCTACCCGCAATAACACAATTTCGAAAAATAAGTGTTTCTATCAGAGATATAATTAAATTAATATCCCTGTCTTCATACTCATTTTCACACATGGATAAAACAACTGGATAAAATGAGCTGGCACTTAGATTTTTTAAATGTTGTAAAGACAAATTTATATCTGTATCTGTAAAATAAAATTCTTCCTGAGGATTTACGAGTGTTTTATAGACGCCCGACATTTCATCAAGACTTTTAACAAAAGCTATACATTTTCTTGGTGTATCAACAGTATTTCTAATTCTCTTATATAAATCTTTTTCACGAGAAAAAGGATATTTGGAATTCCAGTAATGTCTAAGGAATTTAGTAACATCAATATTTTCTAGATTTTCAACAGTCTTAACCCAATCATTTTTAACATTTTCAATGAGTGAACCTGATGTTCTAAATAAGTGATTTTTTAATAAATCTGCTGTTTCTAAATCTTTCCCCCTAGCATTTAAAGTTTCGAATATGATAAATGCTTCATTCATATCATCAGTTTCAACGTACATTAACTGAAAATCTTTAAGTAACTTGTTGTAATACTTTAATAAAAGTTCATATTTTTCTTGGTATGAACTAAGAATAGCTAACTTTTTACGTAAATTACTGTCAAAATACTCATATGCCTCCATAATTCTGACATGAGATTGTTCTAAAGGAGTTTCGATCGGTTTAACAATTTGAATATTATCCCTAAAATAGATTTGATCAACCTTCCCTAAGGTAAGTCTTAATTCATTTTCATCTTCAGTCCATCTACCTATATATTTTAATCGAATATCCTCATACTTATTTCTGGCTCCTAGGTGTTCTGAATCAGAGAAAATTGCTTCAAAAAAATCTCGAAGTACTGCTAAAAATATTACCGAAGTTGTTGTCCTTTGTTGTCCATCAATTATATATTTCCTATTTACAGTAGTATCTTCGTGAATTACGACTTGCCCAAAAAAATGTTTATTTCGTTCTTCAGATATAGCTAATTCCAAGTCCGTCCAGAAATCATCAACTTGTTCATCTTTTATCCAAGAGTATTCCCTTTGGTAATCTGGAATGAAATATATAGCCTTTTGTAGATATGTTTCTACAGTTTCAAAGCCGAAATTTTTTATTCCCATTTCATCCACCCCTTTATTTTGATAAAGTTTATTCCGTAATTCGTATATTCGTTATGAGCTGTATAATTATTGGTGATCAATTTCAATTAGAAAGTAAAATTGTAGATAGATTGATTTTAATCGTCTAACTTTTCAGTAGTCTTTGCAAATATTATTACGTATAAAAAATAAATAAATGTGAATACCCAAAAAGATATTATCCCTACAACTTTATGAATTTGAATAAAAGATGGATTCAGTTCGTTAAGTAATAATACCAAAGAAGTAAGAAACCAAAAAATTGTAGTATAGTCGCTTAGGCAAATTGCCAGCTTACCAACAGAATACTTTCTAGCTCGTAATATACAAAATTTGTGCATTTGGATTTTTTCAATTCTACTAAATAAATCCAAATCAATATTCTTTTCATACTCGGCTACTTTTTGTTCCCAATTTTCTTGCCAAAACTTACTTCCCCTGTTCGCCAATGTCCATGCCAATGAGCAAATAAATCCGAAATTTGCTATTATAACGGCAAAGCCGGAATTAATTTTATACAATTGAGCAAATGCAATGAACGAGGCTGTTATAAAACCCCAAAAGAAAATGGATCTCTTCCAAAATAATTCAATTTCAAAATTTCTAGTTTCTAAGCTTATATTAAAACTCTTCTCATAATCGTTCTTTTGTTCATCCACTACTTACCCCTCTATTCATTGATAGGTTAAACATATGAGATTAGTTCAATCCCCTCGAAATACTCCCCCTTCACTTAAGACAACAGTTGGATAAACCTCTATCCCATTATTTCTTTAAAATTTTTTTCAAACCACCCTTAAATATCTTAACACTATCCCCATACACTTCTGCAACTCTAAATGTCTTAATATGTAGACATGGAGAATAATCAAATTCGAAACCATTTACCCTTACTCTCAGAAAACTTCCAGAAAATGATTCCTTCATAGTCTCTTTTGCTTTTTCTGGATCATCCAGGGCTGTTCTAAATAGTTTATGAGTTGGTCCACCTAGAGTTAGGACCAGTGTAGGTCTATAAAGACTAAGTTCCTTTTTTAAATGTTCTTTGCAGTTCTCAAAATGTGGCTTAAGAAAACTGAGACCTCCTTTATCTTTTAATGATGGAGGCTCTAAAAACGAACACTTTACAAGATTAGTAGCATAAATAGTCAAATTACTAAAGGTCTTTAACCCAAAAATGCCTTTTAGCCAACGAGAAAGCTGACTATTTTCTTGGTCCAACATCAATACATGTTTAACCCGTTCAGGTTTTTTAAATATAGTTGGGTCCTGACCAACTAACATTAATTTAATATGGCCTCCATTTTTGAAATAAGGCTGTACTTTCAATTCACATTCTGAAATACTTATACATGCATTGCATCTTGTTGGATAACCAAATTGATAGTTTTTCAAAGATACCTCCCATGATAATTGTTGGTCAACAAAAAACCGTTTCTCTACATTTGCCTGCCTAAATGATTCTAGTAAATAGTTCCACATAACCTACAATATTCCTGCCATTTTCACATTTTTCTTTATATTTGCCATATTTATGCATGATAGCTGCCTCTGTATTACTTCCAGGGGCAGCTAAAGTTATAGATTATTGTTGAAATCTTTGACATACTACTGAACATTAATAATGATAGCTTCCTTCAGCCTCCAGTTCGCAATAGGCTTTTTAATATCTCTAAGTTTAGTGTGGAAAAATATTTCACCACTATCAATTTCTATAAATAATAAAAATTCCTTCTAGATGCTAACTTTCCAGAAGGAATTTTTATTCTGAAATAACCTCAAAATAGCCTTATTAAGTTATGCATAACTCCTTGATTCTTCAATACCGTCAGCCAAAACACATATTCCAACACCGACAGCTACCCCAAATACAAAATATACCATTTTTTTATCTACCCCCTTTATTTTTTTTGCGAGCTTGTGAATAAGCATATATTCCAAAGATTACACCAGCTGCAAATAAATCTATAGGAGTCATATTCTTCCTCCTCAACTACTTAGTCTTTAAATTATTACCATTTCTTTACATCAATAGTCTCATTTCATATGATCTTTTACAAAGAAATCTGGAAAGACACGTTAGGTTAAAACTCCTTAGAAATAGAAAAAGCCCCTTCCGGATTTTCTCCAGAAGGGGCATGTTTTATAAAATGCTTTTGTGTTTCCTCAGTAAAATTCATCTTTATTTTTCCAAGCTTTCTATCCTTATCAACTGTAATCAGGTCGATGCTTGCTCCTCAGTAGATACCCTATTTTACAATATATGATAAAACCAAAGTAAACAACTTTGGGAAGAAAACAGATGGAATGAAGAAAAACCTGTCTGGAGAGTTGAGTTTCAATTAAGAAGAGAAGTCCTAAAAGATTTTTAAAATTATTAGGGTAGAAGATGTTTGTCTTTGGCTTTTTCTAACTGGACAACTGGTTACAATCGAAAGCACCTTCTGGTGAAAATGTTTTGTAGGTGGAAGACGAAAAGAAAGTGGGATCTAATAAAAATTAAAACTGGAGATACCCAAAGATTCTTAATCAAGTTTGTGATTTAATTTTTTCATTGGGAGCAGTAATGAATTATCGAACAATAGAGGAAACTTTGTATATTCTACAAGCTTAGGGAGAATAAGTTAGAAAAGAGCGGACCAACTTTTCATTTAAAAATAAATGAAAGAAAAAGAAATTCATTTAAACAAATAAAGGAATTTCTTGTATTTTGAAGAAATATATACAAAAACACAAGTGAGGATTTTTATGAATGGAAATTCTTAGTACTATTTCTCAGATCCTTAGTATCGCTGCATTTTTCGTTTCACTATATTTAATTTATATTTCTAAAAAAGTTATTGAAACAATCAGGAGAAAATCTGATACTGATGAATATAATGAAAAAAGGATTGCTATGAGTAACCAGTTTGAGGCGGATATTAGTTTATTAAATAGTGAAAAATTAGAAGGAAGATTACTATCTACAATACAAGTGCATATACTGGAATTAGACAATTACTCTCTTATCTTAAATGAAAAAACTAAGAAGGCAATTAAAAACGCTAGGTCAGAGTTATCTAAAGGGGAAAACCTTGATAAAATTATATTATCAGACAGTCTTGCACAATTAAAAGCAACCTGTAATAAGAAAGGAGAGTTTTTCATATGAGTGAGTTAAATTTAGTGGAGCTGATTGAAAAATTAACGTCCTCAACTAAAACTAACAAGTTAAGATGGGGTAAATTGTCAAATTTGTTTAATTCAAGTGAAATTAGTAACTTTATGCTCAAAAATTATGTTCTTTTACAAGAAAGAAACTTCTACAATACAAATAATTATAGGAGTTATTATCTTGAACAATATGAATCATATTTTGCTGAAATCGAAAATGGATATGTGTATATTCTAAAGTTTAAAGGTAATGAAAAATACTATTACATATTGGCAGTTCAAAGCCACAAAGACTCAAGTATTGCGGAATTAAATAGGCAGCAAGAAAATCAATCTAAGTTAATAGAACTTGCATTTATAATCGAAGGTCAGTTAGACAATCATAAAGAATATATTAATCTACTCTTAAAAAAGCTGTGAACTTACAGAAGCATTTAAATAAAATTACTAGCAAAATCAATATAACAAAAGAAGATGCTAACCGCCTTTACCTTTTATCTAAGGAATATGATCTACCTTCAGAGGTTCTTTATGGAATTTATTTAATCGAAATTACTTATAGACCAACTTACTATAGAATTGGTGAGTATATAGTTGTTGTGTTTAGATTAATATTATCTGTATTGTTTAAAGTTCCAATAAAAAACTATACAATTGGGAAATGTCAGATTGGATTAGGTACAATAATTAGTTATTATGGATATACCAATGCAAATGTTTACTCTAAGGAAATATATAATGTAACATTAGAACAAGCAATAATAATAATCAAATGTTTTATGTGGGATTATAACTCAAGAGTTTTTGCTTGGCGTTTAAGAGTTTTATTTGTTCATTATAATACCAATGACTTCAGGTCTTTGGTGAGAAATATAGGACACGCCTATAATGGAAAACTAGTTTATGGATTAGTTTTAGAAAAGTTGATAGAAACATATTTGAATAGAACTGCATTTAATAATTTGACAGTCTACTAAGGTATAATAGTTAGCATTCAGACCCATCCCGGTCCTAGGCACTAATTATAATGTTAGCAATCAAAGATAATTGTCCAAATTTAAACTAGGATATGCTAATCCTGGTTTTTAGTTTGAAAATAATACCACCCTCAACAACAGAAACCCAGTAAATTAGCTGCTTACAGCGATATTCTAGTTTTGCCCGATACTAATGTTTTTACCATAACTATGGAAGGGGATGTTTTGCACGTTCATTAGGTCAACAAGAATACCGTTTTGCAAACGTCTATGAAGCAAACCGTTTAAATCCTTATCCAATTCCTGCAAGTGTTTACTAAACATCTAATTTTCGATAGTATAATTTCCTACAGGCTAATGTAATAATCAATTTTAATAAAAATATTTAGGTTATGATACGGTCTACCATACCATAGCCTAAATATCTTAAGCCTTTATGTATCAATAAAAATCTTGGTCAGACACAGTAAAAAATGAAACCATGTCACTTTAGTGCAAAGACTCCAAACCCCAGTATATAAGGATTATCATCAAAAAACCGCCGTTACTTATGGTAGGGTTCACCTTTGATTATTCGAAAACATCTGTATATCTGCTCTAATAGAATTAGACGCATTAGCTGGTGAGGGTATGTAAGACGTCCAAAGGATAGCTTCATGTCTGCCTTTTTAGAGACTTCTTTGGATAAACCTAAACTTCCCCCAATAATAAAAGTAAGGTGGCTTCTGCCCCCTACCATTAGTTTTTCTACTCTTTTTGCTAATTTTTCAGAGGTTAGAAGTTCACCATCAATATCTAAAGTAATTATAAAACTATCTGGTTTTATTTTGGCTAAAACCTTTTCCCCTTCTTTTTGCCTAATACCTTCTTCTTCTGCTAAAGATGCATTTGCAGGAGTTTTTTCATCGTTTACCTCAATAATATTAATCTTTGCGTAGAGACCAAGCCTCTTTAGATACTCCTGTAACCCCTTTTGTATGAAGTTTTCTTTTATTTTTCCTACGGCAATAATATCAATCTGCATATAAGCACCTCAAACAACAAGATATTTTGGAGAATTACTGCACATATCACAGTGCTGTGGGGCGGTCCAATCAGTAAAGGATATCTTGTCCAAAAGATATATGTCTGGAGGCATTTCATAAACTTCTACAAATTCATCTATTGCAGTTTCAATATGCTCGTCACACACCACGTACATATATTTCACCTACTTTTAGTTGATGGGTAAATTCTAACATTCTATACTCATTTTAGCAACTACGATAAAACAAAACTTGGCTTGCGCCAGTAGTTCTAGCACTGTGTCTTTTGCAATGCGTAGAAATACCAGTACTATAGTGCGCCAAGTCCTTAGACGCAGGCGGAAGCCTTAGTCTTTGTGAATACTATCTACCTTGTTTGAACTTATATTTTCTGATAGTACAAAATATAAGGCAGGAGATCATCCCCTGCCTTGTTTAATGTTTTTTATTGTCTAGGCATTTCACCTAGTTTAACATTAAATTCCATTCTTTTATTGTCTCTTATGACAACAATCTTGGTTTCATCCCCGACTTCGCTGTTTCTTAAAATTTGCTGTAAATCATCATATGTCTGAATTGTTTTCCCTTTTATTTCTACTATGACATCTCCTGGTTTCATGCCAGCACCTGCTGCAGGCCCTCCAGATACAACACCACCAACATAAATACCTTCGGGAA
Organism: Desulfitibacter sp. BRH_c19; assembly: GCA_001515945.1. Taxonomy (NCBI): domain Bacteria; kingdom Bacillati; phylum Bacillota; class Clostridia; order Neomoorellales; family Desulfitibacteraceae; genus Desulfitibacter; species Desulfitibacter sp. BRH_c19. Next base: position 94,232 of record LOER01000036.1, on the reverse strand, counting down.
GATTATACCACTCTGACATTTGTGGAGTAATTTCTCTGAAGTCAAATATTCCGATAAAAGGTCTGCTTACATATCCTTTATCAATTAACTGATCAATAATAGGCCTTACAACATGCGCAGGAATTGCAAAACCCATTCCTTCTACATCTGCCCTGGCTATTTTAACGCTATTTATTCCTATTACTTCACCCCGCGAATTAACTAGTGCTCCTCCAGAGTTTCCAGGATTAATAGCTGCATCAGTTTGAATAACTGACAGGGTAATTTCCTCACCAGTAGATCCTGCAACAGTAATTTCTCTATCTAATGCACTAATTACTCCTACTGTTACTGATCTAGCAAAATCTTTACCCAGAGGATTTCCTATAGCTACTGCCATTTCTCCCACTCTTAGTTTAGAAGAATCTCCAAACTTTGCTTCAGGTAAGTCATCAGCATCAATCTGTAAAACCGCCATATCGGTATCTCTATCAAAACCTATAAGTTCTGCTTCATAATGATTGCCATCATCAAGAGTTACTTGCAAATTAGTAGCTCCATCAACCACATGAAAGTTTGTTACTATATACCCATTATTCTTATCGAAAATAACACCTGAACCGGAACTCATGATAGGATTGTTAAAAAAATCATGTCCCCTCATATTAGTAATACCAACTACTGCAGGACCAACAGTTTCTGCAATAGAAATTACTGGCGAATCTTCCACATTAAATGGAACAACGGGTAATTCGGAATAATCCTGTCCTGGTTCAGTTACTTGTGGTGGTTGTTCCAATGTTAAAAAAGAAGGTGCCATAAACAGAACAAATATCCCCCCCAATAAAGCACTTAAAATACTTAGGATAATTAAGAATAAAAATCCGGGCCTTCTGCTACCACTATCATAATTAGAAAAGTGACCCATTTAAATCCCCCGTTTCTCTAGTGTTATATTAACTACTAAACTAACTTAACATCTGCCTTTAAAGCAGTAAGCTTTTCCAACCAACTTTCATACCCATTGTCTATGAATTGTGCATTACTGATTTCTGTTTTTCCATGTGCCAATAAACCAGCTGTTATAAGTGCCGCTGCTCCCCTACTATCATTTGCATTTACAGATGCTCCCAACAACTTCTCAATCCCTGATATAACTGCTGTATTACCTTCCACTTTAATTTTTGCACCAAGCCTTCGTAATTCACCTATATGTTGAAACCTACTTTTAAATACTTTTTCTGAAATTATACTTGTATTTAATGCTGTAGTCAATACAGCAGTAATAGTAGGCTGAAGATCAGTTGGAAAACCGGGGTACGGTGTTGCTTTTACATTGATGGATTTCAATCTGTGGGCACCTATGACTCTGACAGCCCCCTCACTTTCTATTACTTCTGCTCCAGCTTCTCTTATTTTGGCTGTTACTGGCTTAAGATGTCTGTTTACAATTCCATTTAGAGTAATATCATTCCTATTTGTAGCTGCCATTATCATAAAAGTACCTGCTTCCATTCTATCAGGCATAATTGTATACCTAACAGGATTTAATGCAGAAACACCCTTAATCTTAACACTATCAGTTCCTGCTCCCCTTATTTTAGCACCCATAAATGTTAAAAAACTTGCCATGTTCACTATCTCCGGATCTTTTGCTGCGCCTTCTATTACAGTCACACAGTCACCCAATACTGAATTTAATATAAGGTTCTCAGTAGCACCAACACTAGGATAGTCTAAATAAATCTTACTATCCCTTTTGTTATGTCCTATAACTTTAATTTGACCATTTTCTATGTCTGCATGAATACCTTTTAAATTAAAACCTTTTAAATGAAGATCAACCGGTCTTGGCCCAAGATTATCATTTCCAGGTAGGGATATGGATGACTCACCGAATCTCCCAACTAAAGGTCCTAAGAATAGAATAGATGCATGAAGCTCTTTAGAATAATTATAGCCAATTGTACTAGAATTTAAATCCGAGCAATCTATAGAAAGTTGATTGGTATTAACCCATTTATATTTCACGCCTATACTCTCTGCAACATTGAGCATTACATTTACATCATTAACCCTTGGTACATTATCAAGGACTATTTCTCCATTAACAAGAAGACAAGCAGCAATAATAGCAATACTAGCATTTTTAGAGCCACTAATATAAACGTTACCTTTTAGAGTTTCCCCGCCATTTACAATAGCCCTTTTCATAGGATCACCCGCTTACCCTCTATTTGTTAATAGATATTCGAGGAATCTGCGAGTATTCCTGCATTAATGATATGTAATATGTATATTATTAATTACCCTTAAAATTCCAGGAACGGATGCCGCCAATACTTCTGCCGCTTTTTTTGAGCTAGGGGTATAAACCTCACCACTTAGGTAAGCTGTACCCGCAACAACAAAAGCCGAAATATTTTCATCGTTAATATGTGGTTGCTGAGATAGCAATATTCTTATTCTTTTTGTAAATCTATTATCTTGCACACCGCTTTCTGCTGCATGTAATTTATTCAAAATCTTCCTAACCCCATCTACTGCTGAAGAGATTTCTTCTGCAAGTACTGCTTGATTAGCATTATCTACTGTTCCATTTAGAATAACCTTTCCTTCCTTTACCTCTGTTTGTATATCTTGCGCATCCAGCTTCTCCTCAAGAGAGAATAATCTTTCAATCTCATTTACTAAGGATGCATCATCCTTCTTAAATTCATCTTTAAGTTTCAATTTACTTATTACTTCCTTAACACCTAAAACCTTTGTAGCAAGCATCATGGCCTTTCTTTCTTGAGCTATGTTTTTAATATTGCCCATGAGCAGAACTATTCCTTTATGAACCTCTACACTTATTCCATCTAAATCTGGCTTCACAATCAGTTTTTTCTCTATCATTTCAGTAACCTTGTCATCGCCGATTTCACCATCAGTAGAAATAACTAGATTGTTTTCAACTTTTTTAACCCCAGGAATTTTTCTAACTACACTTTCCACTTTAGTTCTATCATTTAAAACATCAACTACCCCTGACACAGATGCAATGCCCTTACGAACATTAACATTTATATCGGACATCCCGTCCTTCATTAAGGCTGTCATTATTGCATCCTTCACTTGGGAGTCATTTAATTTCATTCAGGTCTACCTCCCTGTTATTAATTGTTTGTTTAACCTACCTAACATAACAATACTTTTTGAACTTGCGTCACTAAATATTTTACCTCTATATCATGAAGGTTATTCGAAGATAGCAAGTTAATGAATTCTATGCAAAAAAAGAAGGCAGTTTTTAGTCTTACCAAGGACCTGTTGCTTTTAAAAGCCTTATTTGGCTTTTAACGTGGGGTTTTATATATTGGAGGTCAGTTAAAGGAGTTACATATATCTTAAAACATAAATATGAAGTAACTGTGAAGTAAATTTAAAATTAATATGAAGTTTTAGATATTTCTTCAAACTGTCTTAAAGTTTTTCCAGTTGCAATTTGAAATGCTTGGTTTAGTGTTTTACCGGTACCTAGGTTATTTAAAATTGTGTTTAATCCTTGATAACCATACTGGTCCACAAGCCATTCAATCATAAGTAGTGATTGACTGTAAGCAAGTGATTGATTTGGTAATTTATCAAAATCTCTATCCATGTGTTTAAAATCATACCAATCCGACTTATCAGTTTCTAATGCCACATTGTCAAATTGAAATCCTGTTATCTCTTTTTCGATTAACTGGGCAATACCTTCAGTAAACCATCGAGTGTAGTTTCCTCTTGTCCTGTAATCAACTACTAGATGGGCATATTCATGAACCATTGGCCCATTCTTACGAAACTTCTCCTTGGCTTTATCGTCGGACAAATCATCATCTAGCCATTCATTTGGTGATAGGATTCTTATTACACCTGCCCAATAAACACCCATGGCACTTTCATCAGCATCCCAACCAAAGCTCTTTCCAAGACTTTCACTATTAGGGTAAACAACAATGGGTACTTTGCTTTCATCTGAGTAATCCAAAATTTCATTTACTTTCTCGAAATCCATTTTTATTGTATCAAGTACTAGATCTATTTTATCTGCATCCTGCTCTTGATATTTAAGAAAAAACTGTTTATCCCTAAGGGAATTCCAATCTCTTGTTTTAAATTCTATATCTTTTTTAGCAGTTTCTCTCACAAAGCTATACGCAATGGATTTTGGTAAAGCAGGACTTTTAATTGATAATGACATTAAAATAAGAATAAATGTCAATGCAATGTTTATACACAACCTAAATAACCTTCTCGTCAGCTGTAATAAATCAGCCTTTTGCAGCATGGTTAGCCCCTCCCCCTATTGCTAACTTGCAGCCACTATTGAAATAAAGTTCTTGTTAACCAGTGAACTTCTGGGCACATTAAATTATACTATGATTCTAGCTCCAATATCATTGGAAAATATTATAGTATTGGGTTTTAGTATGGTTTTTGATAGTGAAATAAAAAAGCCTTAGAAACGTAAACCTAAAATGGTTTTAGTCTCCTTGGCTAATTATATTAAACATGTTGAATTTTTATCAACTTGGCTTAACTCTAGCTCCATGGTATTTTTCGTTTCCCTTTTCCTCAAGTAATTCCACACTATTTGACTCATGCTCATATTCTTTAAGTAATTTTGATAAAAATTCCAATTCCTCTCTAATGTTCTTCTCCCTTCTACTTAAAATAAGCAAATAAGTACTAATGCTTGCCCAGATAACCAGACATGCTACCCATAAATATATCAATATAATCACTCCCAAGTAATAAGATTAATTGCTTCCCTTTTTCGAATAGCCAGAGTGTCTTTGATCTGCAGTAGGTCGTAGGACTGTTTTAACATGTAAAAATAAAGCAAACTAAAGCTAACTAGAGTAAATACTAATGTAAAGACCATTTCTCCAGTTAATCCTCCACCTGTTACTATTGGAGGATGGAGCCTGCGCCCCCACCATTCTACTGAAAAATACACAAGGGGAACATTTAAAAAGCCTACTATACCAAAAATTGCTGCAATACTCTGTTTACCCGTCTCATTTGTTGCTGAGCTTCTGACAACAAGATAGGCTATATAAATAAACCACAATATAAGAGTGGTAGTTAACTTTGGTTCCCAAGTCCACCAAGTTCCCCAGGCAACTCTAGCCCAAATTGGTCCCGTAAGAAGCACAATAGTAATAAAGAGGGTGCCCAGTTCAGCAGATGATGCCGCAACTCTATCAAATTTTGAATCCTTAGTAATTAAGAATAACATGCTACTAAGAAAAACAACGAAGAACGCAAAAAAACCTGTCCAGGCAGAAGCTACATGAAAGTAGAATATCTTTTGAATTGGTCCCATTACTCTTTCTTCAGGAGCGTAAAGAAATACTGTTGTTATAGCTAAGGCCATACCTACAAATATCAAAATACGTAATTTTTTATCCATTTTGCCACCTCCTTCTCATTCATCGGTTAAATTTTCTATAAAAAGACTAGGAACAATAATTACTCCAACATTATAAAAAAGTATAATTTTTAACCACTGAGATAATTGTTCCTCGCTACCAATTAAAACTAGATTACTTGCCTCCACTAAACTTATTAATAAGGGAATTAATAATGGTAAGAGGATAACAGGCAATAGGATTTCTCCACCTTTAATCCGTATTACCATTAGACCAACAAGAATAGTAATAGCACTTAATGCGTGGGCCCCCAAGAGGTGAACAAGAAATAATTTGCCCATTGAACTTGTCTCAAGGCTTATTTGGAAAAAGACCATGAACATCAATACCATGAATACCTGGAGGATTGTTAACATAAAAAATATTGCTAAACTCTTCCCCCAAAATACAGCTTGTTTGCTTACAGGAGACATGAATATTGCTGCAATACAGTTATTTTCTTGATCTACATAAATGGACCGGTTAACTACAAGTATTACAGTAAAAGTAATTGCTATCCATAGGAGTCCAGCAAAGAGCCTTCTATCTATTGTAGTATCTATAAAAATTATGGAAAAAACAAAAGCCAGTAAAAAGGCAAAAAACATGCCTAAGCCTATGACTGTTTTTTGTTTCTTTTCTAGTAGAATTTCTTTTTCTATCAAAACTGATACTTCTCTTATAAATTCCATTAAACCCTACCACCACTAACAACTATTTTTCTATTTTGGTCAACTTCGGTATCCTCACAAGGAAACTCAATCTGACTTACGGAACCTTTTTTTAATACTACAATTTGATGAGCTATGGAAATGAACCTGTCCACATCATGAAGTGCAATGATTATATATTTTTCTTGGATTAACAGTTCCTTGATAAACTTAACAACTTTTTCTTGAGTCTTAATATCTAGACCTGTAAGTGGTTCATCTAATATAACAATTTCAGGTCGATGCATCAATGCTCGAGCAATAGAAGCCTTTTGCTTCATTCCTTTTGAAAGCTCAGCTACCGCTTGATCTATATAAGTCATAAATCCTATACTTTTTTCCAACCTTTCTATTTCATCAGAAAAGTCCTTTACATTATATAACCGTGCAAATAAAAGTAAGTTCTCTCTCACAGTCAAGTTTTCATAAAGCATCAATTCATGACCAGAGTATCCAACTACCTTCCTATATGAAGAGTCATATGTACAGGGCTTGGATTGCCATACAATGCTTCCCCGAGTGGGTCGTGTAAGGCATCCTAGAATCCTTAGCAAGGTTGATTTACCGGCACCATTATGACCTGATAAAATTGTCAAGGTCCCCTTTGGTACTGCGAATTTTATATTATTCAGTATTTGAATTCCGTTTACGGTCTTTGAAATGTTTTCAATTTCAAGTGTCATTTTAGTTCCTTCCTAGATTTTAAAAAGGCTATAAAACCTCCGAAAGCTAATAAAAATCCTCCAAACCAAATCATTCGCATAAGTGGGTTGATGTGTATTATAAATGTTGCCTGTTGACCCAGTTCATCCCATCCTGCCATTTGCACATAGACATCTTTAGCCCAGTTTCCATCAATAGCAACCCTAGAAATAGGCTGCCAATTTTCATAGAAAGCCCTACTAGGCTTCAAATCATAAAGGATTTCCTCTCCATTAGATACAGGCAAACTGGCATAAACAGTCATTTCAGCAATATCTGGAACATTATTTAATCCTTCATAAGTAATATGGTAACCAGATACTTCTGTTGTTTCTCCATAGGTAAGTGTTTTGGTATAATCCTGTGAATAAACTTGAGTTGTAATTACTCCAACTGCAAGTATTACAATACCTAAATGTACCACGTGTGCACCAATAGGCGTTTTATAAAATAGATTACCATACTTAATCTTACCTTCTTTAAGTCTTTTGACTATCATACTCATAGTTTCTTTGAAAATGGATATAAATGCTAATACACAGACTATATAACCGATTACGGCTGTGATAGGTCCCTTGGCGAAATAGTAAATCAGACCTCCCACTCCAAAGGAGATCGTTAACAGGATTACTATCCATTTTATTTGTTTTGTGCTAATTTTATTTCCATAACCTATAGCAGGCCAAATTCCCATTAGAAGTATAGTTGTTGCAAATAATGGAGCTGTAATAGTATTAAAAAATTCCTGAGTAAGGTTTATCTTATCTCCAGTAATAAATGGGGTAAATAGTGGGTAGATAGTGGCAATCCATACTAAAAACCCAGTAATGGATAATATTAAAGCTCCCCCAACCAAAATATTAATTCCGATAGTATCTTTTTTTGTTGTATCACCTATAACCTTTGACCGATATACAAGATAAACAAGCACTACTATTACCAAAATTATATAAGTTAAAAAATATATTCCCGAACCAGTATCGCTAAAGGCATGAACTGACTGTAAAATACCGCTTCTCACAATGAAAGTTCCAAAAATAGTCACAAGGTACGCAGAAGCAATTAGAAATATATTCCATGCCTTATAAATAGAAAATTTTCTTTCAAGATGTACAGTATGTAAAAGTGCAGTCACAAGTAGCCATGGTACAAAGGAAGCATTCTCTACTGGATCCCACGCCCAATAACCACCCCACCCTAGCTCCTGATAGGCCCACATGGCTCCTAACAAATTTCCAAGGGTTAAAAATATCCAACTCGCTAATATCCAAACTCTAGCCTTATCAGTCCAAGTCTTTTTTGTGGGAAATATTAAGTAGGATATAGCTAACCCAAAGGGTACCACCAGTAAGCCATAACCAACAAAAAGGGTAAATGGATGAGAAATCATATAGGCATTTCTTAACATTGGATTTAGCCCCACCCCTTGCTGTGCCTGTACTTCCATTAAAGAAAATGGATTAGATTTAGCAAGCAGGATAAGTAAAAAGAGACAAATATTAAAGATAATAACACCAATAACAGGTAGGCTTGTATAGTCTTTTCTCTTTCTTTCAGAAAACAAGTATATTACGAGAACTAACCCTAAAAGTCCTGTCCAAAAAAGAAGCGAACCAGCATCACCTGCCCAAAATGCACTTATTTTATATATTAAGGGCAAATAATCACTCGTGTAGGTATAAGCATAAACAACTCCATAATCACCTTTAATAAGTATGGATAAAAGCGCAAAACATGATATTCCAATACAGATAACTGTTGCTATGGATAACCTCTGTACGCTTTTTACCCATAATTTCTTTTGGCTGTAGCATCCCTGTACGAGTAAGATTACACTCATAACTGCTATCAGTAATCCTATTCCTAAAGAAAAGCTTCCTAAAGATCCCATAATTCACCTCATTACTTTGCATCATATTTTGAAGGACAACGCGTTTGCAATTTATTAGCATTAAAAACGCCTTCTCGGTAATAACCTTCCACCATAATTTCTACCTCATCCAAATCCATAACAGTACTAATAGGCTTGTTATATACAACAGGTATCGAGTATTCACCGTCAGTTAGATAAAAACTTAGCTCTTGAAGTGAACTATCCCACTGTACTGAATCTGGGTCAGCTAACCCTACCAGCATAAGTTGTCTATCTACAACTTCCTCTTCTATAAGGTTAGCGAAGGAAGTCTCATAGCTAACCTGTACATTCTGTGAAAATGTAAATAGCGTGTAAGAGGATATAGACAACAGGATAAAAACTAGTAGTATTTTTGAAAGTTTCACATTATCACCTCTTAACCATTATTTACTAGTTATGAGATTTTTATTTACTATAAAATAATATTTGTTAAAAAGAATTTTTAATAATTGTGCATATAATGCAAAGAAATACCCAGGAGGTAAAAAATGCCCTGGGTATTTAATAGTATATATAAACTTATTCCCTATGCCCTATTCTTCTTTACTTCCACCCTCACCAATTACAATTCTTTTAGTAAAATACGTTTTCCTAATATCACTAGCTTTTTCGACCCAAGCATCAATACCAATTGTTTTCATTAAACAAAGATTATATAGCTTTATATTGTGAGGAAATCTATCTGCACCGTCAGCAAGTGGCATCAAATATTCGCAAGGGAAAGTATCACAGTTAAAACAATAATTTACTCCTTTTTCGTTAGCGCAATCACGTGTTTTGCAGCTCTTGCCTTGAATTTTCAGGAACAAACATACGTTGCCGTCAATACAACCGTTACAAGTTATTTTATCTTTAGGTATTTTTGTGCTGGATGATAATCTAGTTTGCAGTTCCTCTGTTACATTGTCTTCAAAAAGCTCACAGTTAAAGCAATCAATACCACATGGTGCTATAATTTTTTGTTTCATAGTAAATGCCCCCCGTTTAAATTTGTTTGTCTTTCATTTACTTAGACATTTACTTAGACAAAAGGGTTACATTATTTCTACTGCTCCCTTTAATTTATTAATAAACTCATCTTTCGTCCATATTGCTTCAACATTATATAAATAATCAATCTTCCTCAGTACAGATAGATTTCTAAAATGATCTTTTTTGAGTTCTTCTGTTTTTGCTTGATAATGTCCCATAGGTATTTCCAAATTATGATCTCTCATAAACTTAATCCATAAATAGCACTTGCATGGTTTCTCAGGGTCAATCAAATTACAGCGCATTTCAAACAACTCTTGAAGCTTTTTTCTGCCTCTGTGAAGAGTCACCTTAACATTTTCAAGAGATATATCTAAGACCTCAGCAATTTCTTGATTTTTAAGCTTCATGCAGGTCTTTAATAAGAAACATATTCTTTGATTCTTAGGCAAACAGTTCAAAAAGCCTTGTAAGCATTTTTCTCGCATCTCATCAATGATCAAATTATCATCATAATGAGGAGTATAACTAATACTATCAAAAAACTCTTTTTCACTAATTCTTAAATCTTCAGTAATCCTAGTCACTGGCAACCTATCAATATATTGAAAAAATGTATTACTTTCATTGATTACAATTCTATATATCCATGTATATAACTCTGATTCACCCTTAAATTTTTGAATATTTTTATAGGCTCTTAAAAATGAATTCTGCAAAACATCTTCAGCATCTTGATGGTTTCCAATCATTCTATATACACATGAATACAGTTTCTCATAGCTATCATCAAAAATACTCTCAAGCTTTACTATTAAATCATTTGTTTTCACATTACTTTTCATATAATACCCCTTATCCACGTTATCTTTGTACTTTTCACCACTAATATAGTGAGATAGCTCATAGCAGTATACTCTTGGACAATTTCTCTAAAAGATTATAGAAAATACGCAGTAATTAATCTTTCTTCTTACTAAGTCTTGAAATACCAATCAATAAAAAAATGATACTTATTGCCCATATGATTCCAGCCTGCCCAATTTGAAGAGACGTATTTTCAGATGACATGGTGGTACCAGGCAATAAAGTAGCACCAGTAATTACATTTATCCATTTTACAACGGCAAAGGAAAATATTATAAAATGGGCTATTAGCCAAATAAAAGCATTTTCCTTACTTTTAAACCATAACCTCAAAACAGTACCTAAAGCTATGGAGATTACAATAGTATAAGCACCAATAAGTAGTGGTATTGTTTCCGATTCCATAGGTATCATAATCATCAAACCTTTCTTAGTAGCATCAGTAATAGTAACCTATATTTGGTTCTGTTCTTAATTTTTTCTATATTTTTCCTTAAAATCCTTCAAGTGACTGATAATATATAATCTAGCTCAATCATTTTGAATAATATTGTGAAACTATGTCAAAATAGTCGCATGAAAGAAAGCCAACCATATGGTTGACTCCTACTTGACCTTACTTAACTTCGTAGCCTGCTTCTGTTACAGCTTCCTTGATTTTTTCTTCAGTAATTTTGTCTTTTTCAAATGATACAGTTGCATTATTTGCTTCAAGGTTTACCTCAGCCTCACTAACTCCATCTAAAGTTCTTAACGCATCCTCTACTGCTTTTTTACAATGGCCGCATGACATACCTTCAATACTTATAGTGATAGATTGTAATCCTTTGTCATTACCCACTTAAAATCACCTCCTATTTTAATAGCTTCGTTTTCACCCTATTAATTATTATATAAAATCTGGCCCATGACAAACCTTAAGTTATAGGTGTAAGCTTAATTTACACATTTGATAGTGGACCTATGCAAAATAACTTTGTTTTTGCTATAATAATGAAATATACTTCCACCCATTTTGTTTGTATTAATAGTCTAGAGCAGGAATCTTAGTTACTATTCTTTAATAAAGGAGCTTTTATTGTGACATTAAACATAAAAAGAACTGACAGGAAATGGTTTCTTACGCCAGTTAAAAAGAATATCTATAATTATCAAATGATTGAGGACGGGGACAGAGTTGCAGTAGGTTTATCAGGGGGCAAAGATAGTTCAACCCTCTTTTATATTCTGTCAGCCCTCCAAAAACAGCTGCCTATTAAGTTTGACTTAGTACCAATCACACTTACACTAGGTTTTGATGATATGGATATTACACCCTTAATAAACTTTGTTTCAAGTTTAGAAGAAAAGCTTAACATTGAACCTACGCTGATAGCTAAAATTGTATTTGACATTAGGCAAGAGAAAAATCCCTGTGCTCTATGTGCTAACCTTAGAAGGGGAGCACTTTATGAGACAGCAAAAAAGTTAAATTGCAATAAGGTTGCCCTTGGACATCACCTAGATGATGCCATTGAAACATTTTTCATGAATCTAATCTTTAATGGACAGATGGGTATTTTTCAACCTAAATCTTATCTAGATAGAACTGATATTACTCTTATCAGACCGTTAATTTCTCTTGAAGAAAGTACAATTATTAAGATCGTTACAACTAAAAACATTCCTGTTGTAAAAAATCCCTGTCCAGCAAACAAAAAGACAAAAAGAGAAGAAATCAAAAAACTTGTCTCTAGCTTAAGCGAGGATTATTCTGATATTCGCTATAAATTCTTATGTGCTGTCCAAAATGTAGCTTTAGAAAACTTCTGGAACAAAGATCAGTACACTAAACCTAATATCAGATGATTGATTTACTTCTCACCAAGATATCTTTCTGCAGACATTGCAGCTGTTGCTCCATCTCCGACTGCAGTAGATACTTGACGAAAAAATTTCTCTCTAACATCTCCAGCTGCAAATACTCCAGGCAGATTTGTAGTTAAAAAACTATCTGTCTGGATATAGCCATTTTCGTTCAAATCTAAACCCTCAAGCCATTCTGTATTTGGTACTGTCCCAATAAATACAAAAACGCCATCTATATCTTCTTCTCTTCCCACTCCTGTTTTTATATCTTTTACAACTATTTTTTCTACACCCTTGTTACCCTTGATTTCCTCAACAACAGTACTATATACAAACTTTATTTTAGGATTATTTATGGCTCTTTCCTGAAGAATTTTCGTTGCCCTTAACTCATCGCGCCTATGTATAATTTGTACTTGACTAGCAAACTTTGTTAAAAAGATAGCCTCTTCAACAGCAGAATCTCCCCCACCTACTACTGCAACTTTTTTACCCTTAAAAAAGGCTCCATCACAGGTGGCGCAATAAGAGACCCCTCTACCCTGGAATTTTCCTTCACCTTGCACACCTAATTTTCTAGCTTGTGCTCCTGAAGCTATAATCACGGACATTGCCTCAATATTATTATTGGTTGTTTTTATTTTCTTAATATCATCATGTAAATCTACGTTCAGTACATCTTCTATTATCATTTCTGCACCAAACTGGGTAGCTTGTTGATAAAACTTCATCATTAAATCAGGCCCGGATACTCCTTCTGGAAATCCAGGAAAATTTTCTATCCAGCTAGTTAAAGCCGCTTGTCCACCAGGCATACTCTTTTCAATAATAATTGTTTTCCTACCACTTCTAGCAGTATAAAGAGCAGCAGTCAACCCTGCAGGCCCTCCCCCAACTATTGCTACATCATGCATTTAAATTCACCTCATTTGAGAATTTCCAAAATTTTATCGCACAAAAACTCAACTCTTCCACGGAAAATAAAATGACTCTATGTTATTTTTGACAACCATGGGCAATCTTTATGCATTGGTCCATCACTACTTCTAATCCTGCCTTTTTGGCAACGTCTGCTGCCTCCTCATTAACAATGCCTAATTGCATCCATATACTTTTAGCATCAATCTTAATCGCTTTTTCTATTACAGGCATTACTTCTGATGACTTTCTAAAGATATTAACTATATCGACTTTTTTCTCAGCAGGTATTGATAAAAGGTCTGGGTATGCTTTAATACCTAAAAACTCCTCTAATTTTGGATTTACAGGAATAACTTCAAACCCTGCATCCATTAGATATTTTGCAACCATATGGCTATCCCTAGATGGTTTATTAGAAACACCCACTACTGCAATTGTTTTAATATTACTTAGATCCATAATATATCTCACATCCCTCTTATATTATAGCAAAGCCCCGGCATATTATCCGGGGCTTAAATCTAGTTTCTCACGTATTTTGTGGGATTATCCGGTTGGCCATTAATTCTTACCTCAAAGTGCAAATGGGGTCCTGTACTATTTCCTGTACTCCCAACCTTTGCAACTAAATCTCCTCTTTTTACCTGGGCTCCAGAACTAACTAATCTCTGAGATGCATGAGCATAATAGGTAGTAACACCATCACCATGGTCAACAATAACCAAGTTGCCATATCCACCTCTCCAACCTGAGAATATAACACTTCCCGCTTCGGCTGAATAAATTGGATCCCCTGTTTTACCACTAATATCTATACCTGTATGGAACCCACCACTTCTATATCCATAGGGTGATGTAATTGAACCCCTTATAGGCCAAGCGAGGGGGCCTGACCCACCTCCACCCCTGGAAGCTGTCATCACTTTAGTTCCAACAGAAACCACCTTGGTTTTAGGTTCTTCAATTACCACTTCATCCACTATTTTCTTTTCTAAAATTTTCCCGTTTTCAACCTCTATAAAGTATGTAACTTCTTTTTTACCACTCGATCCTGCTTCCTGAACCTTTTGTTGACCCCTAAAAAGTGAGTCTGTGTTAACATACTTTACTGGAGATGATATTGCCTGCTCTGCAACCTGCTCATATTTTACTTGAACATTAAATGCAGGTTCGGGCTTTATTAGTCTCACATCTTGCCCAATATTCAACAAAGTTCCATTTATTTCTGGGTTAGCTTCCTCTAATTCTGAAACTCTCATCCCATTCTTTTCAGCAATGGTCCAGAGTGAGTCACCTGATTCAACTTGATAATAAGTGACCTCTTCTTCGCCAAATTTGAGAGCTTCTAAAGCGTCTTCATAACTTACTATATCTTCCTTATCAACCTCTACTGGCTCAATAGTAATTTTTTCTGCTGCTTTTAACTCTAAAATATTTATTTCATCGCTATCACTATTAGCAGGTAAATAACTTTCTTTTACATCTTGTACAACCTTTTCGGCTAGCTTCATATCCTCTAATATTACTTTTTCTTGACCATCAACAAAAATACCAAAAGCTCCATAATGGAACACTAAAGTTTCCTCTAAAACACTAGCTGCCTGATCCTCTTCCATTATTTCATCTTTTTTTGCTTTTATGGGTTCAAATTCAATAGTACTAATACAACTTAAACTTAAACCATCTACTTCTTTTTCCTTATGCAGAGCCTCTACTATTTCTTCAACCTGTTGCTGGCCTTTTGCTATACCAATAACTGAACCATCAACTTTAACACTAACTGCATTTGGTTGGGCATATATATTGAATGAAAATACACCTATTATAATTATTACAAATAACGCTCCAATTACTCCCTTATATCTATTGAAGTTTTTTATCTTTAATCCTCCAAAACCTGAATTGTCCATCTCTTCTCTACTCGTTGGTGACACTATACCCCCACACATCCTCCCCTTCGAGATTTTACAATTTTACAGTCCCCTTATCTATATTATGCATCTGAGCCTGTCCATATTGTCCTAACTTTTCTAAAAGATGAAATTTCTACATAGAAAGTATAACATAAATTGATAAATATCTGAAGAAAAAAATCTCGGATATTGTCGCTTAATTAATATTATTTTTTATTCCAACAAACGCCTCAAAAAGATCTTCTTTATTTTTTGGGGGTTCTGAGTCTGGTTTTACTAAACCACATCCCTTTAGCTGTAACCATATTTCAAGTATTAAAGGTGTTTCAAGATGTGAACTAATTAAAATTGAATCATTTGAAAAGACTCTACTTGGATTACCCTCTTCTACAATTTGTCCACTATCAAGTATAAATACTGTATCTGCCCATGAATATGCAAGGTCAACATCATGGGTTGATATAAGAACTGTTGTCCCATTTATTTGAAGCTGATTTAGGACATCAACCATTATCTTAGCATTATATGGATCAAGACCTGCAGTAGGTTCATCACACACTATTACTTCTGGTTCCATAACCAATACACCTGCCAAAGCTACCATTTTTTTTTGACCAACACTCAAGAAATGTGTAGGCTTATTATATAAATTGCTTATACCCAGCTGTTCCCCAATCTGATGTATCTTCTTTAAAGCAATCTCTTTAGATACTCCTATATTCATTAAACCAAAGGAAATATCCTGTATCACACTTGCCGAAAAAAGCTGATTATCAGGATTTTGAAAAAGAACTCCTACAGTTCTCTTTAGATTGTTTAAAAAGCTCTTTTGATATATATATTGCTTTCCATTATAATACATTCCTCCAGAGGTGGGTTTTAATAAGCCATTTAGGTGTAAAAGGAGTGTTGATTTGCCTGCACCGTTTGGTCCTAGTATAGCTGCCTTACTATTAATTTCTACTGCCATATTTACATCATTAAGTGCTTTTGTTCCATCACCATATTGGTAGAATATATCTTTTGCCTCTAATATAAATTTTGTCAAATTAAAACCTCCCAATGATGTACATAAAAACAAGTAGGCTATCAAAAGCAATTATTCCTGCAAGGTTCTGTTTTTTAGGCTTGTATTCTTCCTCAATAACTCTTAATTCCCCACTAAAACCTCGAGAAAGAAGAGAATTGTATGTTTCATCTGTATTGTTCAGACACTTTAAAAATAGGTTGGAACATAAACAAGATAATGATTTTAGCTTACCTATAAAGCCATTATATCCACATCTAGATAATTGTGATATGTATATATGATTAGCCGTCCTCAAAAATACAAAAATATTATTATAAATAAGGACCATTAAATCTACTATAATATTTGGAAACCTAAGCTTGCGAAGAACATATATAATTTGGATAATTGGTGTGGTAAGTGCCAAGAAGTATAAACAGGTTACTGATGCCAAAGCTCTGAAAAATAAACCTATAAAAGTATAAAGAGACTCATTGGTCACCCCAATCCATATAGAACCCACCTTAAATGAGACAATAAAATTTACAGATTCAGTAGTAATACTTACTGCAATTGCCATACAACCAACTAGCAGAAAACCCATGGGTAATAGCATTAATTTAAAAAACATTTTAAAGTTAATCTTAGCTGCAATAACTACTAATACTGTCATTGCTATTATAACAAAGACAGAAATGGCAATGGAATTTAGAATAAGTACCAGAGACATAGTAAGAATTGCAAATATGAATTTTTCTCCGGGATGAACATTCCGGAGAAGGGAAAAATGAGCAAATTGATCAATATTTATCATGTTACACCACGCCTATTCCTTTTTTTTTACCAATTTTGTAACCAATATAAAAACATATGAACCCAGCACCTAAAGCGGCCTGAAGTGCAAATAATAAACTCTCTATTTCTCCACCAGGAGGCTCCCATACAGAATTAAACCAGGGTTCATAATTTGAGTTTATTTCTCCAACTGCTTCTTCTGCTATCCCATCAGCACCTTCAAACTCCACACCAAAATTCATTATCAATGGAACTATAATCAATATCACTACCAATAGAAGTAATAGTAAATTTTTCTTTACAGACACAGAATTCCCCACCCATTATGATAAATTTAGACCCTCTATCTCTTGCTTACTGTAAACATAAAGTAAGTTTATAACCATCACCGTTAAAATTCCTTCAATTATAGAAATGGGAATCTGGGTAACTCCAAAAACACCTACAAATTTTATCCATGATGCATAAAATCCCCCCACCTCTGATGGATGGGCTAATGCTAGCTGAAAAGCTGTAACCATATAAGTTGCAAAGCTTCCAACAGCTGCTCCTGAAAAAACCGATACCCCTCTGGGAACACCAAGCCTTTTTAAAAGTATATAAACTCCGTATGTAACAAATGGACCAATTATAGCCATTGAAAAGACATTTGCACCTAATGTGGTTATTCCGCCATGTGCTAAAAGAATGGCCTGAAACAAAAGGACAATCAGTCCTATTACAACCATAATAGCGGGTCCAAAAAGAATGGCACCCAATCCTACACCAGTAGCATGTGATGAGCTGCCAGTAATAGATGGAAGCTTTAGTGCCGACAAGACAAATGTAAAGGCTCCAGCGAAGGCAATGAGTAGAATTGCTTTTGGGTTTTCTTTAACAATTTTACTAATATGTCTAACCCCTATAATTAAAAAGGGCAAAGTTACAATTGACCAAAATCCAGCCCACTGAATGGGTAGAAATCCTTCCATGATATGCATTGCAGCTGCATCCGTAGGGGTAATAAGCAACCACAATAGTATTACAAGTCCAGTTAAAATGTTCATATAGTATCCCCCTTCATTTTATTCAATAGTTTTAATATCTCTGAAATGTTATAAGCAGTAAGATATCTATCAGATAATTTTCTTTTAATAACTACAATAGGTATTTTAAGTTCCAAAGCTGCTGCAATTTTATTATCCGTACCTCCAGATTTTCCACTATCCCTGGTTACTATAATATCCGCATTGCACATTTTAAAGGTAGCTTTGTTTATTCTGACAGAAAATGGCCCCTGCATAGCAATAATATCTTTTGAAACTACACCTATGTCTTGACACTTTTTAATTACTTTCCAGTCAGGCAAAACACGAACCACTATTCTCCTGTCCGTTAATGAATCACTTTTGATAAATTTCTCTAGATTATAGCTGCCTGTTGTTAAAAAAATCGTACCTACTTCTTTGCCTCTTACTTCGTCAACTGCCTCTTCAAAAGAATAAACGGTTCTAATCAGCGGTTCTTTAGGCAGTTCAAGCTCTTCTCGTAAGTAGCGTATATAGGTGGGTTTTTTACTTAGGCTACAGGCTATATTTTGAAAATTATTACTAATTTCTAAATCAGCATCAATGATACAACTTATCTTCGAAGCTTCATCTGAATTAATCATGTCTTGAAATACATTTCCTTTTAACAAGAAGTCCTTACATGCAGACTTTTTGAGCCTCTCAAGACAGGTTTTGTTTTTGGCAAGTATTCCTATAGAATATCCTTCTGTAGCAATTTTTTCAGCAATTTCTACTCCTTCTTTTACTCCCACGATTAGCAAAATCATTTTTGCTTCACCTCAAACCATTGATTATAATCAGTTAATAATATGCACAAAAAAACAGCACCAAACTAAACACCTCCAATTAAGATGTATTAGAATAGGCTGCTTACTGGCTATAGTATCATCATATGCTTAAGTCCTCTTAAGCATATTCCCCTTACAGTCATAGGCTCGGATTCTCACCGATTTCTTTTTAAGCTCAATCCCTCAGAAAAAAGCACCCTTTGTTAAATTAATAAAAACTCTATACCTTAACGGTATAGAGCTAAAATTATTTCAAAAAAAATAATCTATCACCCATACGCCGTGGGTATTTCAGAAATTATTAAACAAGCAGGTTTCCTGACTTAGGATCATAGCCATTTTTTACGCCTTCCCAGTTTAACCAGTGGCATTTGTAAAAAGGCTCTCCATTACAGTGGCGGGACCGTGCTGGATTTTCACCAGCTTCCCTCGATTCCATATAACATGGAAACTTATTTAATATTAGTATTTAATTTATCTTTATTTTAACATGTACCCTATAATTATTCAATGATAATTCTTGTCTTTTCTTGTACAAACAAGTAAATTGCTGCTTCTAATCTAATCTTCTGTAAAAAGCACCCCATCTCATAGGGCTTTTCAATCTCTTCATTGTGATTCACAGCATTAGCATGGCAGCCACCACTACAAAGATATCTTGCCCAGCAAACCTTACATTCCTTATTATAAATATGCGCATTCTTGAAGCTCTGGACTAGCTCACGTCTCTTTTACACCTTAACCGAAAATATAAATCCTGAAACCCTTGCGGCTGAACACGGACTTTAAGGTTAAGAGCAGGAGAATTGCACGTGATATTAATGTGACGCTGCCAAGCGGGAAAAAAGTTAAGAAAACGGTGTATGAAAAGCAGGTAGTTTTTTGGGGAAGAAAATATGCTTTAAAGGCTAAGGCAGAGCGTGAGGAGGTCTTAAAAAAGGCTCATGATCTGGCTGCTAATCCACAAAAATATACTAAGGCCACGTCTTACGGCGCGGCTAAGTATGTGAAGAACCTGAAGTTTGATGAAGCAACCGGTGAAGTTCTTGATGTTAAAGAGCGTCCTGTCTTTAATTCCGTAAAAGTAGTTGAGGAAGAAAAGTATGACGGGTACTACGCTATTGTTACAAGTGAAATGGATATGTCTGATATGGAAGTTATTGAGACTTATCGGGGCTTATGGGAGATTGAGGAGACATTCCGCGTTACTAAGGGGGTATTAGAAACACGTCCGGTATATGTATCACTTAAGGATCATATTAACGCCCACTTTCTGACTTGTTTCATAGCTCTTACTATTATGCGAATCATTCAAAGGAAAACTGGCAAGCTTTACTCTGCTGAAAGGATTGTTGAGTGTTTAAATAAAATATCCTGTTTTAATGAACATGAGAATATCTACTTGTTCGATTACAGAAGTGAGATTTCTGATGCTATTGGGGAAGTACTGGGGATTGATTTCACTAATAAAAGACTCCGTCTTGGGGATATAAAAAAAAATTTGGCGCAGGCCAAAAAATGAGGTTTTACCCTACATATTTATGACAAAATACTAAGGCCGCTATCGCCCTTATATCAAGGAGTTGCGGCCATTTTTTTGTGATTTTGCTGTAAAAGCCAGGTTATTAGTGCCATTATAGAGTGTCTTTTAATAAAAAAATAGCCCAGATTTAAAAATCCGAGCCATAATTTTTGGAGGAGTTCATTATTAGATTTAAGATTTCTTCTATCTTATCCATTAAATAATTCGATATTTCTTCCCCTGTTTTTTCTGATATATTAGTAGCATCTCCCATAACACCTGATTCAGAAACATCTGAACTTAACCAATCATTACTATAGTCATTCAACTCAACAATCGTAGATAAGTTTTCTTGTGAAATATTTTTTCTAATATAATCTAAGTTTATATAACTCAATAGTGACGTCTCAATCTCTCCAGCATGTATATCATTTTTAATATTGGTTTTAATTAAACTATCTGCACCTTTAAAAAACGAAGATGCCCATAGATCAATATTATATATCTTTACATTGTATTTAAACCTTAAGTCTTGAACGATTGAATGTAGAGTAGCTGTATTACCTCCATGAGAGTTTAAAAGTATAAATTGTTTAAAACCATTAAAATTCATAGATTTTATAATATCTTCTGTTATAGCAATTAATGTTGATAATTGTAAAGATATTGTGCCAGGAAAGTTTAAATGTTCAATGCTTTTCCCATATTTTATAACAGGAAGTATTAGTATTAAAGCATTCACTGGTAAATCTAAATTGTTAATATTTTTTAAAACATGTTCTAAAATAATATCATCTGTACCTAAAGGCAAGTGTAATCCATGTTGTTCTATTGAACTTATGGGTATCATACAAAAAGTCTTTTCCTTATCTAGCTTAGCTGTTTCTTCCCATGTAAGTTCACTTAAAAATACTGCCTTCAAAAGAGCACACCCCTTTTTTGTTAAAGTATCATTCTTTCTACTAAACTATTAGATTTTAGGACAACCTCGTTTTCATCTATATTGCATAATTCTCCATTTTTTACTACTATCTTTCCATTAACTATTGTAAAGTCTACAGGCCTATTAAACCCTACAGTTCCTAACATTGATTTAGGATCTAAGTGTGCACCAGCCAATTCTAATCGATTTGTATTTATAACAAACATATCAGCCGCTTTACCAACTTCCAACGAACCTATATCTTTTCTTCCTAGTACATTAGCACTTCCTTTTGTTGCAATTTTTAAAATGTCATATCCACTAGGAGCTTTAGAACTGTAGTGTAATCTGTGTATCAAATACGAGGCCCTTATCTCTGCAAGCAAGTTTGAACAATCATTGCTAGCACTTCCATCAACCGCAAGACCTAAAGGCACTCCCATTTCTAACATTAACGGTACCTTTGCGACCCCTGAAGCTAATTTTTGATTTGACACAGGGCAGTGTGCGACACCTGTTTGAGTTTCTGCAAGCTTACGTATTTCTTCATCCGAAAAATGAATGCCATGGGCAAACCATACATCTTCACCAAGCCACCCTAAGCTTTCCATATAATCAAGAGGTCTCATATTAAAGTTATCTAAACAATAATTGTTTTCATCCATTGTTTCTGCTAAATGGGTATGTAATCTCACCCCTTTTTCTCTAGCTAATTTTGCAGCGTCTTTCATCAAATCTGATGTGACACTAAACGGAGAACAAGGTGCAATAACTACTTGTTGCATTGAGAAATTATCTGGATTATGGTATTTTTCAATTAGTCTATTGCAATCATCCAATATTTCAGCAACACCTTGTACTAAATCATCTGGTGGGAGACCTCCATCACTTTTCCCTCTAGACATACTGCCCCTTGAAGCATGAAATCGTATACCCAATTTTTCTGCTGCATCAAACTGCATGTCAATAAATTGGTCAGACTTTTTTTTAGGAAATACATAATGATGATCAAAACAAGTTGTACAACCATATTTCAAAAGTTCACCCATGCCTACTAGAGAACTGTAATAAATTATATCATTATTAAGCTTTCTCCAAATTTCATACAGGGTTACCAACCAATCGAAAAGCTCCATATTCTGTACTTGTGGCAGATTACGCGTGAATGTTTGATATAAATGATGATGTGTGTTTATTAGTCCTGGGTAAACAAATGAAGATGATCCATTAATTATTTCCTCAGCATCAAAGGTCTCTTTCCCAATATATTTTATTTTTTCATTTTCAATCAAGATATTTTGGTTTTTTAGTACCCTATCTTCGTTATCAAGTGTTATAATAGCCTGTGCATTTTTTATCATAATTGTTGACATATCTAACACCTCTCATTTTGTTGTTAGGGCCGCAAGTTAACCCTATTAAACAGATAATTTAAGTATCCCTCAATTCGTTAATATAGTGAAGAAGCAAGCTAGCTCCTTCACTATATGTTAGTCATTTTTTAATTATGTCTTGCAGGATATGGTGGGAAGAATAAATGTTCTGTTATACTATTAAGCCTTTCTTCTACTCCATTTATACTACAATATCTCGCGACTGGTCTTCCATCCTTACCTCTAAATCCAGATATTATGCCGTCAACAACTACCAATGAGCATCCAAATGGATCTCCTGTTTGTATAGCTTCTAATGCATCTTTTCCTACTGATCCTGGTGGATGATCTATTATAACGATATCTGCCTCTCTACCTACTTCAATTTTTCCTTTGTTTAGTTTATATAAGTCTGCGGTATTGCCTGTAGCCATTGCAATAACCTTTTCAGGGGCAATATCATTCAGCGATGATGCTTTAACAATTGCCAAATTGATTGCTCCTTGCAAGGAAGATTGCCCGGTAGGAGCATCGCTTCCTAGAATTACTCTGTCCAACTCATTTCTTTCCTTTAATATTTGCAATACTTTATTAAAATTAACAAAGTTTCCGTTAACAACTAATTCCAATCCAGCATCACTTTCTTCAATCAGTTTTTGAATATGTTCAAATGCAACCCCGGTTGAACCCCCATTAAAGTGCGCTATTTTATCAGGTTTAATGTCCAAAATAGCTTCAGATGTTACCCAGGAAGAGCCAGGGATTGAAGGAGGGGCTAGGTGACATGAAACAAAAAAACCATATTTTCTTGCCCATTCAACCATAGGTTTTACTACCTCAGGATCAGATAATCCTCCTCCACCAATTTCTGCTATGATCCATACACCAGCTTCATGCATTTCTTTAAAATCTTGTTCTGTTAATCCATCAACTAATACAAGTGCACCACCATGCATTTTAAGATTTCCGCCTGGTCTGAATTTATCAAACACTCTCTTAGCTAGGATTGCCGCTGCTTTACACCCAATGGCATCATTATAAAAACGCGGCCAACCTGGACCTTGTTCTCCTTCTGATATCATTGTTGTTGTACCGTATAATAAAGCATCTCCATAACAGCCTACTGCCTGCCTTTGAGGAGCATAGTCATCCAATGTATTATGGAGGTGAGCATCAATTAGACCTGGTATAGCTATTTGTTGATTTGCATCTACTACTGTGTCAATACCGCTAGTATCAACTTCAGACTCTTTACCAATTTGTGATATCTTTCCATCCCTACATACAATAGTGTCAGCACCTTCAATAATTCCCTTATTAAAATCTCCGCTTACAATCTTGTCTATATTTTTAATAACCAAGTTTCCCATGAACAAATTCCCCCTTTTAATATTTTTTGAGTTTCTTTAATTGTTAATTAACAAACTTTTATTAAGAATAATGGAATATTACGCCCTCCTTTTATTACAATTTTTCTCTATCATATGGGACACTTAAAGCTTGAGGAGCTTTTGAATTCTTACCAGTAACAATCATAGCTATAATAGTAATCGCATATGGAAACATCAACATAAACTGGTATGGAAGCTGTACACCCAAAGCTTGTAATCTTAGTTGCAAAGCATCTGCAAATCCAAACAGCAACGCAGCTCCCAACACTTTATATGGGCTCCATTTCCCAAAAATGACTATTGCTAAAGCAATAAAACCTCTTCCAGCAGATAGATTATCAACAAATCTACCTAGGATACCTAATGAGAGATAAGATCCACCTAATCCAGCTAAAGCACCACATAGCATTACAGATAGATATCTTAATTTATTTATATTAACTCCCATTGTTTCAGCTGCCCTTGGATACTCTCCAGCTGCTCTAATTTTTAAGCCTAAGCTAGTTTTAAATAGCATAATATTAACAACAATAACAATAAGAATACTTAAATAAACAATTATACTTTGTTCAAAAACTATTGGTCCTAAATATGGAATTTTACTTAAAAATGGAATCGATATATTCTTATAAATGGCAACACTAGGAGGCGTTGTAGTTATACCAAAAATAACTCTATAGAAGTAACTGGTAATACCTAATGCGAAAATATTAAGAGTGATTCCTACAATAATTTGATCAGTTTTTAAGGTGACACACATATAATTGAGAACTAGAGACATTAAAACACCTGATATTGTACCGACCATAGCCCCAAACATTAAGCTTCCTGTAAAATAAGTGCCTATAAATCCAAAGAAAGCACCTACTAACATTTGTCCCTCAAGGCTAATATTTACAACTCCCGAACGTTCTGCTATGAGCTCTCCCGTTGCTGCCAAAAGTAATGGAATAGCCATCCTTATACTTGCTGCAATTAATGTAACTATAAAAATCTCATTAAATATGGTGCTCATCACGGACACCTTCTTTCTTAACCCCTAACAAAGAACTAATTATTTTTCCATTTTTAGGATATGCTAATTTGGGTTTTAAGCTGAAACCTATTAACATGAACAAAATAACTAAGCTTTGTATTATATAAACAATTGAAACTGGAACTTCCATAGTTACCTGCATTGAATTGGCTCCTACAGTAAGAGCTCCCATAAAAAGACTCGCTATAATAATACCCAATGGATGTAATCGACCTAAAAGTGCAACAACAATTGCAGTAAAGCCAAAACTGGGGTTTATTCCATCAAGGAGTCTAAAATGTATACCAAATACCTCAACCATTCCGGCCAATCCGGCAAAAGCACCACTCAAAGCCAGTATTAGAGTTGTATAAAATTTTGTATTTATGCCTGCGTAATTTGCTGCCTTCGGGGAATAACCTACAGCATTAATTCTATATCCCCAGACTGTTTTGGAAATAAAAATAAATGCAACAACTGCAAGTACAATAGCGATTACTATTCCAAAATGTGCCCTTGTGTTAGGTATTATAGGAAATAATCTCAATGAAGAAGCAATCAGTTTACTTTGAGGAATAAAGGCCCCCGGCTCCTTTAGTGGTCCATACACCAGATAGCTCATAAAGTAAAGTGCTACAAAATTCATCATTATTGTCATAATAACTTCATTCGTACCAAGTTTAGCCTTCAAAAATCCAGCAATTCCTCCCCATATACCACCTGCCATAGCAGCTGATAATAATATCAATATAATATGTAAAACAAGAGGAATGCCTATAAAAGTAGTGGCTACCCAGGTTGCCGCAAGGGCACCCATATGAAACTGCCCATCACCACCAAGGTTTATCAATCCTCCTTTAAAGGCAATAGCCACACCAAGGGCAATTATAAGTAAGGGTGTTGCCTTTACCATCATCTCCGCTATACCATTTACCCTTCCAAAAACTCCTTTACCCATCGAATAAAAAGCAAGAAATGGGTTAGCCCCAAAAAATGCAATGAAAATTCCACTTACTATGAAGGCTAAAATGATAGCTAGAATGATAATAGTTAAATCTAATTGATATTTTCTAAAATAGCCTTTTAGTAACTCAAATCCATTCTCCATTATTTCACCTCACAGTAAGCATCTTGTTTGCAAAAGCACATTAATTCTCCAATAATTTCTTTAGTTGCGTCTTTTTGGCTTAAAATTCCAGCTATTTCCCCACTATTTAATACTAAAACCCTATCTGATAAACTTAATATTTCCTCCAATTCAGTTGAGACTAGGATGATTGCAGTACCTTTTTGCCTTTCAATGCAAAGCTGTTTGTGTATAAACTCAATAGCTCCAACATCAAGTCCTCTAGTTGGATGCATTGCAAGTAATACTTTCGGTCCAACACTTATTTCTCTTGCCAATATTAATTTCTGTAAGTTTCCTCCTGAAAGTAAACTAGCCTCAATTTGCCTTCCAGCTGTTCTAATGTCATATTTCTCAATTAATTTATCAGTATGTTTATTAATCTCTTTATAATCTAGAAAGTAGTTTTTCAAATATGGCTTCTCACAATGATTTCTAAGTACCGCATTATCTGGTATATTAAACTTCTTTACTGACCCTACTTCTTTACGATCTTCAGGCACTAAACATACTTTTTTCTTAAAAATTTCTGCAGGTGTTTTATTGGCAATATTAACATTGTCTAAGAGAATTTCTCCAGATTCTACTTTTCTTAGACCGGAGATAGCCTCAATTAATTCTGTTTGACCGTTTCCATCAATTCCTGCAACTCCTAAAATTTCCCCTTCTTTGATGCAAAAGCTAACATTTTTCAATGAAGATACCAGCCTACGTCCCTGAACATTTAATTTTTTTAGCTCTAATATGGTCTTACCAGGCTCCTTATCTTCTTTTTCCACGGTAAAGACTACTTCTCTGCCAACCATTAATTTAGCTAATTCTTTTTTTGATACTTCATCGGTATTTACTGTAGCTACTTTTTTGCCCCTTCTCAGCACCGATATTCTATCACTAATTTCCAAAACCTCATTAAGTTTATGAGAAATAAAAATTATTGAATGCCCTTTTTTTGCCAATGATTTTAGTGTTTCAAAAAGTTCAACAGTTTCTTGAGGTGTAAGCACTCCAGTTGGTTCATCGAGTATTAGTAAGTCCGCCTCCCTATAAAGGGCCTTAAGAATTTCTACTCTTTGTTGCAAACCTACTGGCAAACTGCTAATTATAGCGTCTGGGTCTACAACTAAACCATGCTTTTGTGCTATCATATTAATCCTCTTTTTAGCACCCTCTAAATCCAAAAATGGTTCTTGCTCTGACTTCAAACCAAGAATTATATTTTCAGTAACAGTAAAGGGTGATATTAGCATAAAATGCTGATGAATCATCCCTATGCCTAAATTAATTGCCTTTAGCGGAGTATCAATTGACACCTCTTTATTTCCTAAGAAAATTTGACCCTTTGTAGGCTTATACAGGCCATATAAGATATTCATTAATGTGCTTTTACCAGCACCATTTTCTCCTAGAATAGCGTGTATTTCCCCTTCTTCTACTTCCAGGTTGATATTATCATTCGCATTGAAGTTCCCAAAGGTTTTTGTTATTTCTGACATTTTTAGCTTTATAGGCATAACACACACCCCGTTATTAAAAAACGAGGAGGGGAAATCCTCCCCGTTTTTAGTAGATTTACTGTAACTTGGAATCTATTCTTTCATAGATTTCTGGAACTTCAAATTCTCCGCTAATTATTTGCTCTCTAACTTCCATAACTTTTTGTTTTACTTCCTCAGGTATTTTATCCTCAAGATTATGATACGGGGCTATGTCGGTTATGCCTTCAGCAATACCTGCAATCCATACTCCTCCAAAAGTACCATCTTTAATTCTCTCAACTTGCATTTCTATAGCAATAGGTATACTAACAATGATGCTAGTCAGCATCAAGTCTGGCGCCATTTCATATTGGTCTCCACCATAGCCTATCAAGTAAACGCCTTTTTCTTTTGCAGCTTCTATTGCTCCCATACCTGTACTATCCGCAGTTTGACAAATAATATCTGCACCATTATCTATCTGGGCTATTGCTGCTTCTTTTCCCTTTGCTGGATCTTCAAATGTTCCTGTTATTACACCCAATATCTCTACTTCTTCATTAACTGATTGAGCACCCTTTGTAAAAGCTGCTAAATTAGCTAGCTGAGGAGGTATTTCCATGCCCCCAACATAACCAATTTTATTTGTTTCAGTCATTAGTCCAGCTAAAACCCCAGCTAAATATGCACCTTCATATTCCTTTTGATCAATAAATCCAACATTGGGTTCTATTTGAGCATTAGGTGGTGTTTTACCACTAACAAAGAAATTTGATTCTGGAAAATTTGGTGCAACACGTAAAGCAGGGTCTCCAAATTCAAAACCATGTCCAATTATTAAATCGTAATCTTGTTCAGCATAGTTTCTAAATATTTCTTCAATATTTGGAACGGGTACACTCTCTGTAAAAGAAACTTCATATCCTTCATCCTTAAGCTCCATCAATCCTTCATAAGCACTAGCATTCCATCCACCATCACTTATCGCCCCAGGAAGAAGTAATGCAATTTTCATTGTGTCTTGAGGATCATTACTTTGATTTTCCGGATCTACTTCTTGTCCATTATCATTTCCTCCACAACCAAACATCAATGCTAATATGCACATAGAGATAAATGCACATATTGAAACCTTAATAAACTTGTTTTGCATTGCAAGTCCCCCTTTTTTATTTACTCCTCATCGTTAATCCCTAAATAGAAACTATTCTTCCCTCCCCCTATTTTATAATCCTTGAATTTCTACGCTTTATGTCAAAATTTCTATTGTTTAAAATATTATGAATATTTAGGCGCTATTTTAAATCTTTAATTTAAAACGTCTTTGGGGTATTAGTCACAAGTAATGTGCTTTGTTTATTTGTATAGTTTTCCCAGCGATGACCTAAATCAGATTTGTAATATATAATATCTCCTTTTTCCAAATCAAAACTCTGATTATCTAGCCATATACGTATTGAACCTTCAATCACAAAGGTATACTCTTCGCCTGCATGGCGAGAAGCAGTTGGAATACTTGTTTTTGGTGATATCTCTATTATAGTTGTCTCTAATTGACAATCATTATACGGAAATAATGGTGCCTCTTTAATTCCATTATTACTATCAGAATAGTACTTACGGTCTTTATGCTTAATGATACAATAATCAGCTTCATCCGGCGTACTGATCAGATCAGCCACTTTTGTATCCAAAGCACTTGCTATTTGC
Organism: Desulfitibacter sp. BRH_c19; assembly: GCA_001515945.1. Taxonomy (NCBI): domain Bacteria; kingdom Bacillati; phylum Bacillota; class Clostridia; order Neomoorellales; family Desulfitibacteraceae; genus Desulfitibacter; species Desulfitibacter sp. BRH_c19. Next base: position 64,789 of record LOER01000036.1, on the reverse strand, counting down.
TGCAACTTTGATATAGAGATACTCTCTCTTCCATTCTCTATTTGACTTAAATAAGAAACAGACAAGCCAACCTTTTCTGATAAATCTGATAATCTCATTTGTTTAGCGTTCCTGAATCTCCTTAACCTACTTCCAATGTCCATTATGACACCACCTGTCTATTTTTTACTAAATTCATTCACTTTTGTCAAAATTATTTATTAATAGTAAAGCGTTTTACTATTATAAAACCATTTTAGAATGTTTTTATCAAAAAGTCAACAGTTAAATGCTATAATCATTGAGAAAAAAGCAATTTTTGATAATGTCCTAGTATACCACTTTTGATTATGTCCCAAATATAAAATTTCATGTATGATGAAACCTCATAAGATTATTAGGATTGAGGTGTTCATTATCAGAAAGGTAGATCTAAACATGACAGAAGAATATAAATACAAATTAATTAAGAAGTTATTAGAGACAAATGGTAATAAGAAGAGTGCTGCGTTGAAGTTGAATTGTAGCATAAGGCATGTCAACCGTATGATCCAAGGATACAAAGCAAGAGGAAAGGAATTTTTTATACATGGTAATCAGGGTAAGCAACCTGTTCATGCAATTTCCCCTGAAATCAAACAAGACATCATTGACTTATATCGAACAAAATACCAAGATGCAAATTTTGCACATTTTTCCGATCTATTGTTAAAGTACGAGAAGCTTTCTATTTCACCTAGTGCACTTCGCTCTATTCTAATGCAGGAATTCATACTATCTCCCAAGGCTACGCGCAAAACTAGAAAAAGAGTTAGAGCCCAACTAGAAGAACAAAGGAAGAATGCTTTCTCTAAAAATGAAATAGCCAAAATTGCAGAGAATATCCTTGCTATTGAGGATGCTCATCCAAGAAGACCCCGTTGTGCTTTCTTTGGTGAAATACTTCAAATGGATGCTTCCCTCCATCATTGGTTTGGATTACACAAGTCTCAGCTGCACATCGCTGTTGATGATTCTACCGGCATGATTGTAGGTGCTTACTTTGATCGCCAGGAGACCTTAAACGGGTATTATCATGTCTTCCACCAGATTTTAAAAGGTTACGGTATACCCTATATGTTTTATACAGACAGACGTACTGTGTTTGAGTATAAGCAGAAAAAATCCCCTTCGATTGAAGAGGATACTTTTACACAATTCGGTTATGCTTGTAAGCAACTAGGTGTCGAAATCAAAACAAGCAGTATTCCACAGGCTAAAGGCCGTGTAGAAAGGATGTTTCAAACTCTACAATCACGCCTGCCTCTCGAATTAAGATTGGCAGGCGCAACAACCCTGGAGCAAGCAAATATATTCTTAAACTCCTACATAAAAGAATATAATGCCAAGTTCGCTCTACCTATAGATGATAGCAAATCTGTGTTCGAAAGACAACCAGATGATGAAAAAATTAATCTTACACTTGCTATTCTTGCACCACGTAAGATTGACAATGGTCACTGCATTCGCTTCAATAAGAAGTATTTTAAACCTTTAGACTCTAATGGATACCCTGTTTATTATTACAAGGGCACCTCCTGTTGGTCGTTAAAGCCTTTGATGGAAACCTTTTTGCTTGTGTAGGGGATAAGGTCTATTCATTGGATGAAATCCTTGAGCATGAACAGATCTCTAGAAATTTTGATTTCCCAACAACAGATATAAAACCCAAAAAAAGATATATTCCACCTATGAGCCATCCTTGGAGGCAAGTTTCTTTTGAGAAGCATCTAAATGCACAAACTGACCGAACAGAACATGCCTGTTAAAATCCTTAAGCACCATCTAAAAATTTGGTGCTAATGTTTCAATTTTTTTGGGACATTTTCAAAAACGCTTGACATGATAATTCTTGCTTTTTCTTTACAAACAAGTAAATTGCTGCTTCTAACCTAACCTTCTGTAAAAAACATCCCATTTCATAGGGTTTTTCAATTAATCCATTGTGATTAACAGCGTTTGCATGGCAACCACCACTACAAAGATATCTTGCCCAACACACCTTGCATTCTTTATTGTAAATATGAGCTTGTTTGAATTTTTCAACTAACTCCTTATTTACTATTCCTCGAGATAAGTCTCCCAGTAAGTATTCTTCTTTGCCAACAAATTGGTGGCAAGGATAAAGCTGTCCTTCAGGTGTTACTGCCAGGTACTGAAACCCTGCACCACAACCAGTAATTCTCTTTGGCAGACATGGTCCATTCTCCAAATCTACATTAAAATGAAAGAAGTTGAATGGCTTTCCCAGTTCTTTCCTCTTTAGATATTCTTTGACTAGCTTTTTATACTCATCTTTTAATTGAGATCTATCCTCTTCTTTAAATGCATAATCCTCTAAAGGATCAGCAACAACTGGCTCAAGAGAGATTTCAGAGTATCCTTCATCTGCAAGAAACGCCACATCCTCTGTAAAATCCATGTTTTCTCTAGTAAAGGTACCTCTTACGTAATAATTTTGTTCATCACGAGATTTAACTAGTGATTTGATTTTCGGTGAAATCAAATCATAGCTTCCAACTCCAGAAGTTACTGGCCGCATTTTGTCATGGATCTCTTTTCTACCATCTATGCTCAAAACAACACTTATATTTTCCCTATTTAAAAATTCCTCTTTTTCAGGGTTTAAGAGTAATCCATTGGTTGTTAATGTGAATCTAAATCTCTTATTTTTTAAAGCGGCCTTTTCTTTTCCATATTCAACAAGTTTTTTGACTGTTCCCCAGTTTAATAATGGCTCACCCCCAAAAAAGTCCACCTCACAGGTAGGTCTATTTCCTGAGTTTTCAATGAGAAAATCTAGTGCTTTTTTCCCTACCTCAAAGCTCATATTGTTCTTTGGTCCACCAAAATTCCCCTTACCAGCAAAGCAATATGAGCAAGCGAGGTTACAATCATGTGATATATTCAAGCATAGGGATTTTATGACATTATCAAAGTTATTAGAAATATCTTTCATTGAATGGACACTTACTCCAAAAAGAATCCCTTCTGCTATTAGTGCATTTAATTCAACTATGGCTTCCTTAATAAGTTCATCTGTATACTTTTCTACCTGCTTTTTAAAATACTCTTCATTTCCCTTACTTTTCTTAACTGCCTCTACTATATTCCAGCTTATCTCATCTAAGATATGGACACTCCCACTATTTATATCTAATAAAATATACAAATCATCAAAGGCAAAGGAATGGACTTCAGATTCCCATTGACCATTGGATGCTTTTTCCAATAATAAGGCTAACATAAAAACCCTCCCGTTAATATTACATGTTCTCTAGCCATTCATCTAACGTTTCAAGGTCAATAGGGCCTTCAAGACTATTAACCACCTCACCATTAGTGTTTAATAAAAAGTTGGCTGGTATATATTTAGCTGGAAAATGCTTAGAGCTCTTATCTTCCATATCTGCAAGGACCAAAAAAGGCAGCTCATACGAGTCTATCAGATTTATTACATCATTAGTATTCCTCTCACTTCCAGTGATGTTAATAGCAAGAAGATTCACTCTTTCTTGAAATTCCTGATGATTATCTTTTAAATATAACAACTCATCTACACAGGTTGGACACCAAGTTGCCCATTTTACAACAAGTGTAGGACGCGCTGAAAAATCAGCTTCTGAAATCATTTCGCCATTAAGAACATCCATGTTTGACAATATATCAAAAGTTCCTTCGGATTTTTCTGTATCTTGCAGAAAGAACATAGCAAAAGCTGCTCCAACCACCACCAATAGTAGAACTAAGGTTATTACGTTTTTCTTGCCCAATTTACTCCCTCCTTATAGTACGGGGACACACCTCTTTTTGAGCTATTCTTTGTCCTCGAGGAATGTCCCCAGCTGATGTCCCAACTTATGACAGAAATGCCGCCAACTGGGTAAACTTTCCAGTCATTATTAAAATTCCAAGTACAACTAGTATTGCTCCAGCCAATTTATTTAGATACCAACTAAACTTTGCAAGATTACTAGCATAACCCATTACTTTTCCCCAAAATAGTGCAGCAAGTAAAAATGGAATGCCAAGACCTAATGAATAGAAGGACAATAGAATTGCTCCTTGACTCATTGAGGCCTCTGAGCCTGCTATAATCAGAATAGATGCTAAAAATGGACCTACGCAAGGAGTCCAGGCTATGGAAAAAGCCACCCCCAATAAAAAACCATTGCTAAACTTAGGCGTTTTCATTCCGCCTCTTAATAAAAAGGATAATTCCAGCAATCCGAGCATGTGTAATCCAAACAAGATGATAATTGCACCACCAACTATATTAATACTTGTCTGGTAGTTAATTAAAAATCTTCCAATAGTACTTGCTGATAAACCCATTAAAACAAAAACAATAGAAAAACCACCTACAAAACTTAACGATTTGTAAAAGGCATTCCAGTTCAATCCTTTATCTAGTTTTATAACTGTTTCTCCGGTTAAAAAAGCCAAAAAACCCGGTATAAGTGGGATTACACAGGGTGAGAAAAAGGATACGATTCCTGCTGTAAAGGACGTTAAATAGAGTACCACTAAACACACAACCTTAAGGTTAAATTAAAATCTAAAGATGTTACTTTTGTCATTATACACTATCTTGCTATTTCCAGAAATACTAGAGGTTTCTATTAATTCCGTTAAATAAGAGAAGGACCCTCAATAAAGAAGCCCTTCTCGAGTAACGTCCGGTACTGCTTATAAAGATAATTCTACATTCTAACACAATTCACCTGTTTTGATTTCGTTAAGAAATTGTTAAGTTTATGCATACTTTAGCAATTCTGGTGTTGAGTTAGTAACATACCTTGGCCAAAACAGGAATACCACTTTCTAACTTCAAATACCACAAGATATCCTTCCTGCGTGAGTGAGTAGCAAAGCCTGACGCAATTATTCTATGTTATGAAATATTCCCTTTTCTAGTAGCCTTATCATAATATTTCAGCATATTATTTACCTAAACACTCCTTTTTTAATTACACCATAATCATTGAAACTCGTTTTAGCAGTAACCAAAATAGTTAACCCTACGCTAAGAGTTGTAGAAGCAAAGATTGCTACCATAATAGCAATTTGATATTTGATAGCTACTATTGGGCTAAGCCCACTAAGTATCTGCCCTGTCATTAACCCAGGTAGAAAAACTATTCCCATTGTAGCCATACTGGCAATACTGGGCTTTAAGGCAGCTATTAAACTATTTCTAAAGTATGGAATAAGTCCTTCTAGTTGGGTTGCTCCTAAAGACAAATTGTATAAATACCTGTTTTCATCTCTCTTTATATTTTGATAAAAGTTACTTAATCCAACAATATTCCAATTTAACGAGTTGCCTAATAACATCCCGCCAATAGCAATCAAATATTTAGCATCAAACAAATTTGTTAAACTAACAACTAACCCATTAAAATACAGTAGAATTGCACCATTAGCTAGGACAAAGGCAAAAAAAGCGGGTTTGAAAAAGAGCTGAAGATTCAATTTGCTTTCTCTCACAACAGAATATGTGGCAAATGTCACCATGATTATAAACCACATTATATTAATCAGGCTGTTATTCCAGGCAAATAAATAGTTCAAAAATATCGCCACTAGAAACAACTGCACAGACATCCTAAAAACCGAGTTTAAGATTGTCATCAATATACCTAGCTTTAATACTATACTTACAATAATAGGAATAGTTAGAAGCAAAAAAGCCAAAATCATGGAAAAGCTCGTAATATCTGGTGTGCTCATTGGTACTCCTCCAGGTTAAAAACTTTAATTTGTTTATTTTCTAGCCAGTCTTTGTCATGAGATATAATTAAGACAGTCCAGTTTGGATTTCCAATAAAAAGATTAATTACCTTGTTTTTTAAGTTACTGTCAAGTGCAGCTGTTACTTCATCCAAAAGAAAAACATCTCTACCCAATAAAATCGCAAGAATAATTGCAATTCGCTGCCTTTCTCCACCTGATAAATCAGATAAGTTTTTAGTTAGAGTTTCCTCTGTTAATTCAAAGTCATATAGTAATTGAATTAGTGGACTACTAGCTAAAAGCAGGTGGGAGTTAGCTTTATACGAAAAAATAGTATTAATTAAATCTATTACTGCAACAGAACCGATATCAACACCTTGACTGACATAAGCTATTTTTTTTCGAACATTCCAGACATTTTTGCTATTTAGCAACTTATTATCAAAGTAAACTTCTCCTTCTTTTGGTAAAATAAATCCCAGTAACATTTTAAATAAAACAGATTTACCTATCCCTGATTTGCCATAAACCAATACTTTATCACCTTTGTTCACCTTCAGGTTTATATTCCTAAATAAATAGTGGTTATTAAATGTAACGGAAACATCGTTATAAACTATCATACTATCCTCCCATAAGAAAATAACTATTAATAACCAAGGGTGGTAACTTCCACTACTTTAACATGCCAAATAAAATAGCCGCCAAGCATGTACCTATAGGTTTCAATATCCATATCAAGGTCATACCAGGACTTGTCATGATATTCAAAAAACAGCAATATATTCAATTAAAAGACAGTTACCTGTTCTAATTTAACCGTTATTGGCTATTTTATGTGGCAGAGTTTTTCCATTGAAATAGCATTAATTCTCTGTTATTATATCATTATCGAAATGCAATATCTATATTCAATATCTATTTTGAGGTATCGGAGGGTTATACTTTGGAAAAAAAAGTATTAAGAAAGTTATTTCTAGGCTTTATACAAATACATATATTACATCATGCCAAAGAACATCCAATATACGGTCTATGGATGCTTGAAGAACTGAAAGAACATGGTTATAGTATTAGCGCAGGCACCTTATATCCAATACTTCACAAAATGGAATCCAATGGACTTCTTTTCAAAGAAGAACGAAATGTAGAAGGTAAAATTAGAAAGTATTATTCAACTACCAATGCAGGAAATGTGATTCTTATCGAGGCAAGGGAAAAAGCTTATGAGCTTTTTAAAGAAATAAAATAATAGTATAAAAATATAGAACAAATCACCCCTGTAATTCCGAACCCTAAAAACACCGTGAATAAATTATTTAAGTAACTCATATGTACCTCCTCAATATTAATTTATGAAAGAGTTTCTATCTACTGTGCCATGTTCTAACCGACTTTCTGCAATTAAAACTATCTACCAATTATGCTTTTTGGCAAATATCTATCTTTTCATTAGCTTATTAAAAGCCTTATATAAGTTATCAAAATCTTTAACCAGCTGGCTATTACTCTTTGTAGCTAGGTCTTCAATTGCTGGTAGTTCAAATGGTTCTAATAGAAATATATTGATTTGCCTTCTTGAAAGCTGGAAATCTCATCATTTGAAATAATATAGTCAACTCTTTCGTTATCTTCGTAGGTAATTATTAATATTAAAGACATATAATTAGAAACGTGATTATCAAGCGGGATATAGTAAACCTTTTCGCCACTTCTTCCATCATAAAAGATAGCATCATACGTTCCGTCTGGTGTTAGTACATCAATATCTTTAATTTTTTCATCCGCAAACACGCCAAACATAGTAGGATTTATATTTTGTCTTTCATTTAGTAACTGTGATGAAAAGATAAAATTTTCATTTCGCCCAACATCCCTATTAATATGGCCACCACCACCTAACCACTTATAACCTATTAATGATTTCTTTACCATATCAACAAAATACATGTTATCTACGTTATTATTTATTCTACCAACAGAATATACCATAGTACCTGCCTCTGTCTCTTTTATATCAATGACCTCATGGCTATCAAGTAGAGTGCTCCTCATATCCTCGATTGGATCAAAAGGGTCAGCAGTATTGCTAAATACAAGTATTAAGGAAATAACTGCCACTAAAATAAATCCAATAATCATAGTTTTTTTAGTCAAAATTGAATGCCTCCCTTTTAATAATCTTTTATTTAAACCTAAGAATTTATCATTATTATTATAATATCACACATTTACTTTCTAAGCGCCACATCATACTCTTTAGCTTCATCAAGTTGTTCTTCTAATTCGTAATTTGGTCTTCTAAATCCCTATCTCTTCTTGGATACTGATCTATTATTTCTTTCGTCATTATCGGGGTATAAAAAATACATAGAATTGACTAGGTGGTGGGCAATCACATCATTTAAGCAACAAAAATTCCACTCAAATAAGTGGAATTTTGTAAAATTTTTTATAGTAGCTATAGTTATCCAATTCCTTAAAACCAATAGGTCCTCCGAAAAGACTTTAAGAAACTCACTATTTTAACAGGATGTTCAGAGCTAGAATCGGTTGATTTTTTGATTCTATAAAGAACCTCTATGCCAACGTCTTCGGATCTTTCAACAGAAATTATTTCAATCTGTTATTCAGTTTGACCAACTATGATGGCATATGTCCATAAACCTACTTGTGCCATTCCCTTACTAGTGTTTTCGCTAGAAGGAATATCTGATATGTGGCTTTTTATTTCTTGAGAAGTATCCGATAATGCTAACTCTTTATACGAGACATCTTTTTGTACGTAAAATATGACTGTATAAGAGTGCTAACAAGATTACAATACCTATTGTGAATTTCTTTTTCATCATTCCCCCTGCTTTCATTCGTAATAAGTTTGGATAATTTTAGCTATCGGTATTTACTAGGCTTCATCCTTATTGCCGGATGGAGTCCGTAAATCCTCTGAGCATATGGTTGCACATGGAGCAGGTAATTGCTTAAAGGCCAATTTGATATCCTCAATAGCTCGTTGAGCTTCTCTAAAAATATGATCGGCCAATAGTGGTGAAATAATGCTTAATATTTTGCAGTTATTAATTAAATCCCTTGCAGCAAGCTTGAAATCTCTTAACTGATCAGTAGCCTCTATGGTTTCACTTGTAAAACGTTCTAATGTACCAATCGAAAATGGATCTGGTAGGCCTATGCCAAATACTCCCGGTCTAGCTTGGGTGAGAGCAGTATCGTCAAGCAGAGAGTTCTCAAAGGTTTGTGGAGCCAGCATGCTTTCAAAATCCCTATTATGAAGTCTTAGATCGTCAAATTTTTTGCTGAAATCTTTAGCCGTTTTTATGAATCTTCTTTCAGATGGATCAAGCAGATGTGCTATAAACTTACTGTGATCCGCCATAATCCGCAACCAAAATAGGTTTTCTTGTAAAAGTTCTTCCACAGGATTTATTAATCTTCCTTCTTGTAGTCTGACCAAGGCAGCCCTGAAAAAAATAGCTTCACGTCTAATATGGTCAATGAGGAGTGGAAAATTGAAACCTGTGGTAATATTACAGCAAATTATTAGTTGTAGGACACTGCTCTTAAAGTCAATTATGGCTGTGGTTAGATTTATTGCTTCCCGATTTAATCTGAAAACTTCATTATTCGTCGGACTTTTTGCTATTCGTTTAGCTTCTTCTAATAGACTGTTAAAATCTGCTTGTAGTTCTTCAGCTTCTATACGTAAAGCTGTTTCTTCACATGGTAATCCAAGTCTAATAAAAAAAGCATGTTCTGCCATGATGCGAAGCCAAAATAGATTCTGACGTAAAGATTCTTCAATGAAGTTACATGTAGTAGATTGAGAATACATTTCTGGCAATCTTTTTTTTACTTTCATAAAATCTCCTCCTGGTTGGTGTTTATTATATTATATGGTAATTTTTAGGTATTGTGACAACATGAGTATAATGTAAACCCTATAACCTGGGGAACATCTATCTTAATGTAAGCTTATGGGCGAAATAGCCAGAAGAAAAAATAGGAATAATTATCTCCAAATATTCCTAAAAAATATTTTCCATTGGCTCTTTCTTTATTGCATAGTTTTACATTCCTTTAATCCAGCCTACTTGATTATTGTCAACCAAAAGGTTATCAGCATATTCTATTATAGGTAACATATTTGAAAAGGAGGTAAGTCCAATGCAAAACAGGCAGGTCACACCTTGCCCTACTGACCGCTTCTGGAGGGTTAGAGAAGGTGATACTATATTTAAAATCGCCCTGCAAATAAACAGTACAGTAGATGCCATTCTGGAACTCAACCCAAATATTAATCCGCAAAACCTAAGGGTTGGACAGTCGATCTGTATACCCAGTCCAACGCCCTGTCCTTCAGGAATATTCTGGGTTGTGAGTGCAGGAGATACCCTTTTCAGTATTGCTCAGGAGGTAGGCACCTCTGTAGAAAGTCTATTGGAATTGAACTTGGGCATCAATCCCAACAACTTGCAAATTGATCAACAAATATGCCTGCCGGGTTAGGGGCAAAATGTGGTAAAGTACACTATAACGGTCTAACGGAAGTTTTTTGTAAAAGATCTAAACTTTTATGATAGCTCCATCTTCATCATTCTTTCCCATATCCTTTTTTAGTACATGACCTCCGCTTGTTGAAGCTTTCATCGGATAGTTTATTTGCAATATATTTGTACTATCACCTTTAAGCTGCTCAATCTCAAATAAAAGTGCTGATAAGTTGCTTTTATCAAGTATATCTGTTATAACGCTCCGATAGTTAATGCTAAAGTTATTATCTTTAGAGCTATCAATTTCTTTTATAAAAATAGTATAAAAGTTGTCTATATCTCTATTTCCAATATCATACCAATTGTCTTCATCACTAAATATATTATCAATAATAAAATCTTTAGTATTTACACTTAACTTTTCTATTGTAGCGTCATAATTGCAAGTTCAATAAAAATAGTGCATTTCCTTGACATATATTGTCATATAATGTCGAATTGGTCATTTTACAAGGATAGTAAGAAGGCTTAACGTGGTGTGTTTAATGAATCAAAAAAAGAGTCCTTATTATAAGAACTCTAAAGCTTTTAAAGATTGGAGCGGAAAACGGGATTCGAACCCGCGACCCTCGGCTTGGGAAGCCAATACTCTACCGCTGAGCTATTTCCGCTTATTGATTATTTAACTTCTTTGTATACTTAATTATAGCCAGTTGATAGAAATTGTCAATGTCCGAAATATGGATTATGGTACTAATCCTATTTTAATAGGTTGCATCTTATCCCCAGTTGCTTCTAGGATAGTTATTGAACCAGGGTCAACTCCTGTTTGCCACATGTCATTTTTGTCTACACTTTGTGATAGTACGCCCTTGATAACTCCACCATGAGTGACTACTACTACTGTCCCAGTATGCCTTTCCAATATTTCTGTAAGAGTTTCCATAGCCCTTTCTATTAATTGTTCAAAGGACTCTCCTTCCGGAACTTTTGTTTTATGGGTATCATTGTACCAGTTATCAAATTCTTTAGGATATTTTTCATATACCTCAGTAAATGTTAGTCCTTCCCAAAGTCCAAAGCAAAGCTCCCTAAGGCGTGAATCAGATTTTGGATTTAAATTTATACTGTTCCCAATTATTTCTGCTGTTTCTTTTGTACGGGACAAATCACTACAATATAATGCTTCTATTTTCTCGATATTAGCAAGATACTCTCCTGCAGCTTGAGCCTGTTTTCTTCCTAAGTCAGTTAATGGTATGTCCGTTTGTCCCTGATATTTTTGTAAAAGATTCCACTCAGTCTGTCCGTGCCTAACTAAAATAATTTTCACTATATATCAGCTACTTTCTTCAATGTTTCTAATAATTTTATATTCTCTTCCCTTTTTTTCACGCCTAACCTAAAATAATATGGGCTAAGATTATAATAGGAAGCACATTTTCTTATTAAAATACCATAGGGTCCAAGCCTTTCTTGCAGCTCTCCGCTAGTTAACCCAAGGCTTTCTCCATCAACCAAAATGTAGTTTGCTGCTCCTGGATAAACTTTAAGCCCTTTAATGGAAGTTAACCCCTTGGTAAGAAATTCTCTTTCTTCTTTGACAAAGTTTAGTGTCTTTTGAATATACTCTTTGTCATTAATAGAAGCTTCCCCAGCTTTTAGAGCAAATGTATTAATTCGCCATGTAGGTAAGAGGTATTCCATCCTTAAAGCGGTATCTCTTGCGGCTATTGCATATCCAAGACGTAACGATGGTATTGCAAAGAATTTTGTCAATGAACCTACAACTATTAAATTTGGATAATCATTTACCCAATATCTAACCGAATACGACTCGTCACCTAAAAAATCTATGAAGGCTTCGTCAATAATAACTACTGCACTCTTTTCTACTGCAGTTTCTAGTATCTTTTTGATTTCCTCTTTTGGAAAAATGCCGCCCGTGGGGTTATTAGGGTTTCCAATGAATATCAAATCATTCTTTTCCATATTATGAATTATTTCATTAGTTGGCAACATAAATGAATCTTTCGAATCCAACCCAATATAAATAATATTAGGATTTTCAATACCTTCTCCATATTCAGAAAAAGTGGGGGCTAGGAGTAATATCCTTTTTTTATAAAAAATTCTTCCAACTAAATATATTAGCTCTGCTCCACCATTGCCTAAGACTATGTTTTCTGAATTAATATTAAAAAATTTACTCAAGCAGATTTTAAAGCTTTCACCTGTAGGCTCAGGATAATGGCTTAAGACTCCTAAGCTGTCTTGAATTACTTCAATTGCCTTTGGAGAAGGTCCTAATAGATTAATATTTGCACTAAAGTCTAAAAAGTTCTCGGGAGCAATTCCCCATCTTTGTGATGCTGCCCATACATTGCCTCCATGGACAGGTTTACCCTTGTCTATATTTTTATTTTTATGATCCATAAAATCCCGCCACTCCTATGACTATTACTATTAATATTAAAAATATGGTTTCCAAGACCTCGCACAGCGCTCCATATGTATCCCCAGTCTGTCCTCCTAAAATCCATGCAAACCATTTAGCAATAATTGCAGCTATTAAAAGAGACGTCAGTACCAATGTCACACCTGTGCTTCCAGCAACCATAAATGCCGCTACCAAAGTAATAGCCGCTGCTCCATAGAATTTTTTCCTGCCAACATTTTCACCAAAGCATTTTCCAAGTCCCGGTTTTGAACGTGCATAGGGAAAATACAAAACTGAATAAACCATGGCTGTTCTACCAACCGCAGGTGCTAAAAACAAGGCCCATAATTTATGCTCAAAAGGTAAAGATACCAAAAACGAAAATTTAAGTAATAATACTGCGCCTAAGGCAATAACTCCCATGGCACCAACCCTGCTATCTTTCAATATCTCAAGTTTTCTTTCCCTGTCTCTTCCACTAAATAATCCATCTGCTGAATCCATCACACCATCCATGTGGAGTCCACCTGTCAAGATTATCCAGATAACAACTATAAGTGCATCTCCACCTAGTCCGAGTGAAAGAACGTCACTTGCATATGCCATTAAAGCCAAAAATCCCCCTATTAAAAGACCAACCAAAGGATAAAAATATAGTGAATTTGCCATATCTTTTTCCCCTGCAACTCTACTACCATATGCTGGTATAATCGTTAAAAAACTAAAGGCTAGTAAAAAACTACTCATTAATACTCAATTCCTCTTCTTGATTCAATGCCTTGCTTGTAGGGGTGCTTTATCTCCCTTACCTCAGATACTAGGTGGGCTAATTCAATTAATTCAGGGGGTGCATTTCTGCCTGTTAAAACTATTTCAATATCCTCGGGAACCTGTTTGAGCCACTGGACTACGTCATCCAAGTTAACAAGATCTTTTTTAAAACCATTCAATATTTCATCAAGAATCAGTAAATCGTGTTTTCCCTCAGTAACTGTATCCTTTGCTAACTGCCATGCCATATCAATCTTTTTTATATCTATGTCTGTGACTTCCTTTAACCCTATCCAACAACCACCACAGCTAAGACATTTCATAAAACCACTTTTTATCACAGCGGCATGGGGGCAGGTTCTCCCAAATTGAAAGACTTCAATACCTAACTTTTCAGCAGAGTTTAATTCTCCGCTATAGGTACTACCCTTCATGAATTGAATGATTCTCACCTTAAAACCATGACCTGCTGCCCGCATTGCAAGTCCTAAGGATGCAGTTGTTTTACCTTTTCCATTTCCAGTATATATCTGGATCATATTAGTTCTCCTTTCAGACTACATAGTCAGGAGTCAGATGAAATCTTCAAATCACACTTCTTAACTCTGTCTCCCGTATTCGTTTATTCGATGACTATCACCGCTAGCCTTGCATGGGTTCAGTTATGTCAACAAGTTGACAAGTTTCACTCCAAGACTCCCATCTTCTATAAGTGGGAGATAAGCGGTGCTATGTCCCTGGATAACGGTTTCCCCTAAAGGATTAGCTCAGCTAAACATTTAATCTGCTGATTAAATGAAGTTTCGCTCTATAACCTTCAGATGGAGTAATTCAGTGAAACTTAGTTCAGATGCTTTTTCCTGAACTGTAGTTGAACTAATCCTGTGGGAAACTCCACCTAAAGTCAAGAATCCTGTTTATCGTACATATAAAGAACCCAAACTCCCTAAAATAAACATCAATCCGGATACAGCAAGCATAATATATAAACTATGATGAATATGCTTCATCTCTAACGTCTTGATAGGTTGCCCCATTAAGGCTCTATGGGATGCTGTTCCCCTATAATAGTTAAGCCCTCCTAATTGTATTTGTAGGGCACCAGCAACAGCTGCTTCGGGAATTCCACTATTAGGACTGGGGTGCTTAGGTGCATCCTTCTTTATCGTATTCCATACTCCTTTAAAACCTCCAGGGGTAAAAAAGGAAATCAACAGATAAACTAATCCTGTAATTCTTGCTGGTACATAATTGGCCAAATCATCCAGTCTAGCTCCTGCCCAACCTAGATTAATGTATCTTTCATCCTTATATCCTATCATAGAATCAAGCGTGTTCACAGCCTTATAGGCCATTGCCAGGGGAGGTCCCCCAATAAAACCATAGAATAATGGTGCTGTTATTCCATCTACTGTATTTTCTGATACTGTTTCCACAACACCTCTAACAATATCCTGTTCCCCAATGTCTTCCGTATCCCTCCCCACAATCATGGAGAGTTCTTTTCTTGCATTTATCAAATCTCCCACTATTAATGGTTTTGCCACAGCTAGGGAGTGCTTATATAAACTATTAATTGCTAACGTTTGACTCATAACAAATATACTAAGTATTATTCCTAAATAAAGGTGAACTTTAAATGCTAACCATATCAATCCCAGGAAAAGGAAATATGTGCCCAATATTACAGATATAGATAATATAGTTCCGGCTATTTTTAATCCTATGGGAGTAATGGTTATCTTGCGTATTAATTTTTCGCCATATGATATTACTTTTCCTATATAGATAACAGGATGGGGTAAGCACCTCGGGTCACCTACTATTAAATCAAGTAAAATAGCAACTAATATTATTATTTCCATCATCCATCCTCCATCCTGCAAAAAGCAACGCCTTATTTCTGAGCTCGAACTTCTGAATTCTCACTTCTGATCCCTGTTTCCAGTCCCATCATCTTGTAGATCTTTTCCATATCAATAGACTTTCTTACTATTTCAGCTGCCTTATTATAGTTTCTTTCCTTTTGGTAAATATCTAAATCTTTTTCATAAAGTAAACTTAACCCTTTTTCTTTACGAATAGCATTTGTAAAAGTTAGCATCACGTTTAGATTGTCAAAAAATCCATGTATATGAGTTCCAAATACTCTCCCGTCTAAACTAAAAGCGCCATCTCTTATTTGAACCTTTTTACCAGAACGCTCCTCTATTTGTAAAAGACAGCTATCATCACTAAGCACTTCAACCTGACCCATATGAATTTCATAGCCTTTAATTGTTTGTCCTTTTAAATCACCCCAAACACCTACTGATGCTTGGATTTTGGCTTCAACCTGATGAGTATTCTTTTCTGTTCCATAAGTTGTAATACATTGAAGAAGGCCAAGGCCCTTAAGAGAACCTACGTCTGCTTCTGTACCTTCTGGATCTAGCAGGTCTTGCCCTAGCATCTGATAACCGCCACATATCCCAACTATATATTTTCCTCTATTAGCCAACTCAAGAATTTCACCATAATATCCCTGTTCTTTTAAGTAAAGCAAATCCAAAATAGAGTTCTTTGTACCAGGAATTATTACGACATCAGCTTCACCAATTGCTTCACCTTTTTTAACAAATCTGATTCTGGTATCCGGTAATTCTAAAAATGGATTTATATCAGTAAAGTTTGAGATCCGCGGCAGTTGAATAACTGCAATTTGGATGGGTGCATCCTTACTACCCTTTGTTTTAAACTCCGATAGAGATACTGAATCCTCTTCCTCAATTCCATGGTCATGCATATAAGGTATCACACCAAAAACCTCTTTGCCTGTCCTTTCTTCTAAAAAGTCAAGGCCAGGCTTTAAAAGATCAAGGTCCCCTCGGAATTTATTAATCACAAAACCTTTAACTCTATCCCTTTCATGAGGTTCTAAAAGATCTAGGGTTCCTATTAAGGAAGCAAAAACACCACCCCTGTCAATATCAGCAATAAGAAGTACTGGGGCATCTGCAAGTTCTGCTGTTTTCATATTCACAATGTCCCTGTCCTTTAAATTCACCTCTGCTGGACTTCCAGCTCCCTCAATAACTAAAACCTCATACTCATCTTTAAGTCTATTTATACTTTCTAGGACAAGACCTTCCGCCTTAGGCAAATAATCATTTCGATAATCCTTAGCTGACATATCACCTATAGGCTTTCCCCTAACAATGATCTGTGCATGCATGTCTTGTTTTGGTTTTATTAAAATAGGATTCATATCTACAGTAGGCTTTATTCCAGCAGCTTCAGCTTGAGCTCCCTGTGCCCTTCCAATCTCGCCTCCATCAGGAGTAACAGCTGAATTCAAGGCCATATTTTGTGCTTTAAATGGAGCAGTTCTATATCCGTCCTGATAAAAAATTCTACAGAAGGCCGCACATAAAACACTTTTTCCTACATTTGAAGATGTCCCCTGGAACATAATCGACTTTGAAGCTCTCAAAGCAAATCCCCCTTATAGCAGATGTCTGATGTTAGAGGTCAGAAGTCAGATATCCGATTAAAAATTTATTTAGCTACTTGATCTGCATTGGTATCCCACAAACCACCAAATATACTTCATCTGCACATTTGGCAAGTTTCTGGTTTGCCATTCCATTTAAATCTCTAAATACTCTACCTTCCTTATGGTAAGGTATAACATCCATTCCCACTTCATCTGCAACCATTATAATCGTACCATTAAACTTTTTACAAGCTTCCATAAAGAGTCCTAAAAATTCCTTAAACTCATCTTCTTGGCTTTTCTTCCAGCTGAATTCCTGAGGATCCTCTTTGCCCATTGAGCTACAAAAATACATGATATTAGTAACCCATGTCCCAATACCATCTATTAAGAATAACTCTTCTTCATCTACCTTATTTACTAAAGCTTGATGTAGATTGCGCGGTTCCTCAATAATACCCCAGTTTTTTGGCCTCCTGATCTTGTGCTTTTCAACCCTTTTTGCAAACTCATCATCCCAAATAGTCCCAGTCGCAACATATGTAACAGGACAGGATTGAGTGTTTTGCAGTCTATGGACTATCTCCTCTGCAAAAACACTTTTACCACTACTACTGCCGCCAATGACCATGACTATCCTTGACATCTAATCCGTCTCCTTAAAATACATGAGTGCATTAACCATACATGCTGCTATGGGGCTGCCACCTCTAGTACCTCGTACAGTTATATATGGTACATTATTTTTTTCAATCATTAGTTCTTTTGATTCCATTGCTCCCACAAAACCAACAGGGGTTCCGACTATCAAGGCGGGTTTCGCAATACCTTTTTCAATTAAATCGAGCACCTCAAAAAGAGCTGTAGGAGCGTTTCCTATGGCGACGATAGACCCATTAAGTCTTTTTCCAAACAACCTCATTGCTGCAGCCGATCTGGTAATACCCCACTCCCCAGCTCCCTCTATTGTTTTCTGGTCTGCAACTCCGCAAAAAGTATCACCACCAAAGCTATTTAATGTCTTGGCGTTAATACCAGCTTTGAGCATATTTACATCAGTAAATATATTTGCACCTTCTCTGATAGCTTTTACGCCAACTCTTGTGGAATCAGGATGAAACTGTATATTGTTAATTATTGCAGGATCACCTGTGGTATGGATAACCCTTTTCACAACAGCTCTCTCAACAGGAGTAAAGTTGTGACCTGTTAAATACTCTTCGATTATCCCCATACTTTTATCTTCAATTTCCTTGGGATTCCAAATTATTTCCAATTAATGTCACCAGCCCTTTCTGGAAGTTAGAATTCAGGAGCCAGAATGAATTATGCTAACATGGCAGTATCGCTCTGGGAACACTTGAGTTAAAGCAGCGTCAACGAATGCAGTTTGTGAAGCGTTAAAGCACTCCAAGGTAACTTACTGTATTACCTAAAGGTTTTGGAGGGCTAGCGAATCAAACAAATGAGTAGCTGCTAACTCTGGTGACCAAGCAATACTACCTTTCTTCTGTTTTCTGTTTCCTGTTTTCTATTTTCTGTTTTCCTTCTTCTTGTTTAGATTAAAGTGGAAGCTTCTTTAATTCTCTCCTGAACTATACTTATAATACCAGGATGTGCCCCAAAATGCTTTGCCAGGACAAAATTGATATTGGGATATGTTGTTTTTTGTAACAAAAGTCTGCTTGGAATATCTCTGTTAATATGATTACCTGTTACAAGGAACATTGGCACAACAACTATTTTTTCACAACCCTTTTCAATTAAGACTTCTGCTGCATCTGCTAAATGTGGAGTACCAAAGGACAAAAAAGCTACCTCATAAAGGCCTTCCTTATCAGCTTCCTGTACCATTTTGGCCATACTACGAATTTCTTCGTTTGCTTCTTCTCTTCTACTACCATGGCCTAATAAAATAACGCCTTCTTTCATGACATAAAACCTACCCTTCGTTTCGGAAGTCAGAAGTCGGATATCGGAAATTTGATATCGAATGTTAATTATGGAAGCTTCTAACTTCTTTGTTTTTATTATAATATTCTATACTCTAGCTTCTAATTTTCTAATGCTTGCTCTATATACTCCAAGACCTCTTGGGGTGAATTCACCAGTAGGGGGTAATTTAGTACTGGTCTACATAAAACCACTACTGGAATACTCAACTCAATTGCCGCTGCAATTTTCTCTGAGAAACCCCCAATATTCCCACTTTCCTTGGTCAGAATTAATTGAGCTCCAAATTGTTTAAAAAGAATCGTATTTAATTCCTTTGAAAAAGGTCCTTTGAGAGCAATTATGTTCTCAGGTTTTAATCCAAGGTCTTCACAAGCTTTAATTGATTTGCTTACTGGCAGAACCCTTGCTGTGAGGTTAGCACCAACCCGCTTAACTAATGAAACTATTTCAGCTAAATTGTTACTACCAAGGGTGCTAAAAACTTTTTGACCTTTAAAAAGATACTTCTCTATCTCTTCAAGGGTTGTCACCTTTTTAATTAGTGGATTATCAGGAAGTTCACAGCTTTGTCTTTCTAGCCTAATATAATTAATTTTAAGCTCAGCAGCTACTTCCATTGCCAATGCACTAATCTGTTTGGCAAAGGGATGGGTAGCATCTACTAGATATAATGTATTCATTTCCTTAAGACATTTTATCAGTTCCTCTTTATTAAAAGATCCTTGTTTTAAGTGTTTTACACCGTTATTGGCTAACAACTCATAACCATAGTTGCTCACTACTGAAGCAGATACTTGGAAACTCCTATCTCTTAATAATTTGATTGTTTCCTTAGCTTCTGAAGTTCCTGCCAAAACAAAAATCATACCTGATAACCTCTGGGAGTGATCATTTTTCCGTTCTCTACCTTAGTTTGAGTATTGCCCACTATTATTGTAGTCAACATATCTATTTCTTCCTTAAGCATATTCTTTAATGTTGTAATAACAACACTTTGTTCTCCACGTTTAGCACAGCGCACTATACCTACAGGTGTCTCAGGGTCCTTATGCCATAATAATATCTCTCTTGCTGTCTCAATATGTGTTTGTCTACCCTTACTTTTAGGATTGTATAATACAACTGAAAAGTCTCCCAAGCCTGCAGCTTCTAATCTATTCATAATCTTCACCCAGGGAGTTAATAAATCACTTAAACTGATTACAGCAAAATCATGCATTAAGGGTGCTCCTAAGGCTGCTGCAGCCGCAGTAGCTGCTGTTACGCCAGGAATTACCTCCACATGAACCCTATCTTTAGCTAATTCTAATACAATTCCAGCCATACCGTAAACTCCAGGATCTCCACTACTAATCACAGAAACTATCTTACCTTGTTCTGCAAGTTCTATAGCCACATTAGCCCTATCTATTTCCTTGCGCATTCCAGAGCTGACAACATTCTTATCAACTATAATATCTTCAACAAGGTCTAAATATGTTTTATAGCCTACTACTACATCTGATATTCTTATAGCTTCCAAGGCTGCTGGAGCCATAAGGTTTCGATCTCCTGGTCCAAGTCCAACCACCAAGATTTTTCCACAGCCATACTTATTGTTACTGGCCCCACTTTTTGTTTCGGAACAATTGTGAGACCCTTCTTTGCCACTAGCTTTGCAGCAGGTTCGCATACTCCACCAACTCCTATCTGTTTTGTCACCCAATCCGAAGGATCAAAAGTTCCTTCTAGGCTATTAATCTCATCTTTTGTTACAGTATTCAACGGAACTTGCATTTTTTTAGAAAGGAGCTTTAGCGCCTCCTCCTCACCCTTAAAATCTATGGTAGCCAAGGATTTTATACACCTTTCATCAAAGGAGTATTTATTAAGTGTTTCCATTAACGCTGTGGTAACATCTTCAAGAGTTACCCCTTTACGACACCCTATCCCAACCACCAGATTACGAGGTAATATCTGTAATACATCCATCGCTTCTTGTTTCTTGCTTTTTACTTCCTGAACGTATGGACTAATTAAAATTGCAGGTTCAATATAATTAGGCCATTGTCGCCAGACAAATCCTTGTTTTATAGTTGGAACTACTGGAAATGGACTGGACAAATATACCGTCTTATCCTCCACCAGCAGTCTGTTAAAAAGCTTAACATTTTCTCTAGGAAGAGCCAAACCATTTAATTCTGCAGCAAGTACATCTACAGCAGGTTTTTCTCTCACATCAGTAGCAGTAGTTATAACTACTTGACCACTTAATTTACTAGCTACTTCTTTTGCCAGGCTATTAGCTCCCCCAACATGGCCTGACAATAGGCTTATCGCAAAGGCACCCTTTTCATCTACAACTACTACTGCAGGGTCACTATATTTAGAGTTAATCAAAGGAGATAAGCTTCTGACTACTATTCCTGTTGCCATTATACATATGATTTTAGAATAACTGCTAAACACCCCTGAAAACATCTCTTGCCAGTTTTCAAAATAACTGATTTGCTTTTCGTAATCTCTGCAATTTAAATCCTTAAGCCTTTTTGGAATGTAAAGTACTGAATTTCCATCAAGGATCTCACCTAATCTAGTTGCTAGCTGTGCACCCTTTTCAGTTAAGCATAGTATTGCGGTGCAGTTACTTTCCTTCCCGGTATTCATGGGTAAATTCCCTATCATATAATTTGGATTTCCCTGTATCCTTTAAGAAGTTACCTACCAGAATAAGTGCAGTTTTAGTAATACCTGCATCTTTTGTGATTTGAGCTAGGTTTGCAAGGGTGCCCTTTAAAACCCGCTCCTCTGGCCAGGATGCTTTTTCAACTACTGCAGCAGGTGTGTCTGGTGAATAACCTTCTAACAACTGCTCAACAACCTTATCTATCATTCCTACTGAAAGGAAAATTGCCATTGATGAACCATGGGCTGCTAAACCAGCAAGGTTTTCTTTGGCTGGTACTGGCGTTCTACCCTCTAAACGAGTAATAATTACTGTTTGAGTTCCATCAGGAATGGTATACTCTTTCTTCACACTTGCCGCTGCCGCTAAAAAGGAACTTACCCCAGGAATTGTTTTAAAAGGAATTCCCCTTTGTTCCAACAATTCCATCTGCTCCCCTATCGCTCCGAAAAGACTTGGGTCGCCAGTATGCAGCCTTACTACTTTTTGTCCTTTATTATAGGCCTCAGCCATTGTTTCAACAATCTCTTCTAAATCTATATGGGCACTATTGACTAACCTTGCATCCTCTTTTGTATAATCTAGGATTTTTTCATTTACTAGAGATCCTGCCCATACCACAAGATCTGCTTCTTGAAGCAGTTTATAGCCTTTTAGAGTAATCAGCTCAGGATCTCCTGAACCTGCCCCTACAAAGAAAATCACTTTTCATCATCTCCTAGCTTCTTTTTAATTATCATGGTGGAAAGGTAATCAAACTTTTTATTGCGTATTTCCTTTAGATTATTTGTATAAAACCCATCTGGGAAACCACAACGACTAGCATAAAAGCCTTTGTCAAGTATGCCCTTCTCCTCTAATATATCAACTACTTTATCCGCCTGATTCCCCGCTTTTAGAAGTACAATATTATCAAATTCATCTATTATTTTTTCAAGCTTCTCTTTATCATTTAGAGCTGGTATGATAATAAGACTCTCCTCTCCTTCAGCGAGAGGTTGACCAATCCAGGCAGATATAGAATTTATCGAGCTAATTCCAGGAATGATTTCTATTTCTGCTTCTGAACTTAGTTGCTTCACATACTTTAATAAATAAGTAAAGGTACTGTAAATGGTTGGATCACCTAAGGTAATAAAAGCTGTATCCTTACCCTCTTTCATTACCTCAACTACCTGCTCAGCAGCCTGTTTCCAATGTCTTTTTAAATCCTCCTGATCTGTAATCATTGGTAATATTAGATCAACAGTCTCACATTCTTTATTTACAAGTTCAGAAGCTATAGATAAAGCTAGGCTTCTTTTTTCCTTTTTTGATTTTGGAATTAAAAGCACATCAATTTCTCCTAGGACCCTTTTAGCCTTTAATGTCAATAGTTCTGGATCTCCAGGGCCAACTCCAATTCCATAAAACTTACCTAATGCCAATTTACTACCCCCTTTTTTGTGCAGCAATTATAGTCACAGGATTTCTTGCTTGCCAGAGCTGGGCATTTCCCATCTGTCTTGTTACAGCAATATTGACCTGTACTGCCTCTAAAGAATAATTTTTTTCTTTTAAGATTTTAAAAGTATCTGGACCAGTACTCAATGTAACAGAATTGACCACTACCCATCCTCCAGTTTTTAGCTTCTTATCACACATTTCTAAAATATCCTCCAGCTTTCCTCCACTACCACCTATAAAGATTCTATCTGCTTCAGGCAATTCTGCCATTGCCTGTGGAGCATAGCCTTCAATAATATCAATATCTACACCAAACCTCTTACTGTTTTCCTTAATCAAGCTTATCCCCTGGGGATTTTTTTCTATTGCATAAACCTTACCCTCAGGAACTAGTATTTTACATTCTACAGCCACAGAACCGCTACCTGCTCCCACATCATAAACTACTGCATCTGGGAAAAGGCGCAACTTTGCAAGTGATAATACCCTTATTTCATTTTTTGTCATTGGAACACCGTCATCCCTTATAAATTCCTCATCAGGAATGCCAGGTGTTACATAGCTCCACTTATTCATTTAGAATCACCATCACACTATTACTATAGTCTTCTTCAACTTTAGCAAGCTCCTGTAATGTTGTATCTATTAATATTTCCCATGGATAGGATAAGTCCTTTCCAACAATAACTTTCATATCTAGCACCCCTTCCGAAATCAAGTAGTCAGCAATCTTTTGTGGTGTCCAAGGACTTCCCGTAAGTAAGGCAGTCATTTTAGATTGCTTTACTACTTCCACAACTATATCTAAGGTGCGACCATGCATACTGAGTATCTGGGCTTCATTCCAAGGTTTTTTTATTCTGGCAAACATCAGTTGAATTGAACTAATTCCAGGAATAAACTCTAGGTCATCAGGATCTATATGTTTTGTTAAATAATTAGCAAGGCTATAGATACCCGTGTCTCCAGAAACCAGTACTACAATATTTTTTGAGTATCTTTTTTCATTAATATATTCAATTGCTTTTTTCAGGTCTTTGTCTACCGGAAACTGCTCTTGACCATCATTAGCAAAGGTGTCTAGAAGACGTTGCCCTCCAACCAAAATCTCCGCCAGCTTAATAGTCTCAAGACCAATGGGTGTAATGTAATTCTCATCTCCAGGACCTGTCCCTACTACTTTTACTATACCTGCCAACCAAGTTCCCTCCCCAGTTTCAAAGCTTCTTCATCATAACCAATTATCTCCCCATCTAGGGAATACATTACTGTACCAATTCTTATTTCTTCTCCTAACATTTCTATGGAGCGTTTGCTTGCCCATTTTGCAATGGTATTGTAAACATTTCGCAAACCATATTTCTTCATCAGCTCTACTGATGCATCCATTGTGTTTAATTCCATTATTTCTTGAATAATAGTTGGTGATGCACCCACCATAGCAGAATGAGCAGCTAATATTTCTCTGCGACCATCGGCTATTTTACTATGGGTATGAAAGATACCTCCAGCTATCTTAATAATCTTTCCAACATGTCCAAACAGGAGTATCCCCTTAATATTTCTTTTAGCACTTTCCTCAAGCATTGCACCTATGAAATTACTTGTTTGGACAACTGCATCCTTTGGCATTCCTAGCTCCATAGCCTTTTTCTCACCCATGCCTCCAGGTGTTAGAACGATAAAGTTATGTCCAAGAGCTACAGCTTGGTCAATCTGTGGTATCAAAGAATCTACGTATGCTTCCTCAGACATTGGCCTTACAATTCCAGAAGTTCCAAGGATGGATATTCCTCCAACAATGCCAAGCCTGGGGTTTAGTGTCTTTTTGGCTAGTTTTTCTCCCTCTGGAACAGATATGGTAACCTTCAACCCTTTTTGCGGGGGAAGGATTTTTTTAATTTCGGAAACTATCATCTTCATTGGCACAGGGTTAATAGCTGCTTCACCAACGGGTACTGAAAGTCCTGGCTTTGTCACCCTACCAACGCCTTTACCTCCTAGGATAACTATCTCATGATTTGTATTTAGAACCTCTACAGAAGCATAAATACTTGCTCCATGGGTTATATCAGGATCATCCCCAGCGTCCTTTATAACCTCAGCTATTATCAGATTACCGTCAACAACTACACTCTTTATAGGAACTGTTATACTGCCACCCTTTGGCAAATCAACTGAAACTTCTTTTAAAGGGCTGGACTCAGGAAGCTGGATGAGAGAGTTTTGTTTTTCATATTCTAGTAAGATTTCTAGAGCTGCCTTAGTTGCAGCTGCAGCACAAGTTCCTGTAGTGTATCCGGAACGGAGTTTTTTAGCTTTATTGTTATTGGTCACTAGGTACACTCCTCTTTCTTAAGTTTGGGGACATTCCCCTGCTTTACAAGGGATGTGTCTTCTTTCCTTATATTCCCAACAGATATTTATAAAGTTCAAGGCTATCTTGGGGTTAGATCTGAGGTGCAGATGAACATATGATGCCATAAGATTTTCCTTAGCATAACCATCTCTTCTCAAGTCAGCACCCTTACCTCCCACTAATGAAAAAGCACTATCTCCCTCACCTATACCCGACATGGCTGAGTAATGGAATTCATGCCCTTTTACTTCATCTCCAACCTCTGCAAAAATAGACTTTTTCAGAGCTGTTGCTTTCACATACCCAAGAGCAGCCAATCTATTTGTCATTTTCACTTGCGCTGGTATAAGACCAACCCCTGGCCAGCTATTACCCTCAAAGTCTACAACCTTTTTTGTGAGATACATGAAGCCACCACACTCCGCAAAGATGGGAAGAGATCTCTTGTCTGCATTATGCAATGAATTAATCATTGCTTGATTTTCAGAAAGCTCCTTGATAAAGATTTCTGGAAAACCACCACCAATATAAAGACCATCTACATCCGGAATAGAACTATCCTTTAGTGGGCTAAAATATACAAGCTTTGCCCCAAGCTCCTGCAAATAGTCCAGACTATCCTGATAGTAGAAGGTAAAAGCTTGATCCTTTGCAACTCCAATGGTAACATTTTTATACAACTTTTGGCCTGTCCATTTAAATTCCATAGGCCCAGCATTTTTAGCTATTTCAAGTAATCCATCTATATCTACTTCTTGTTCAACTAAATCTGCCATTAAGTTAATAGCATAATTTAGTTCACTATTTTCTTCAGCTGGTAGCAATCCTAAGTGCCTTTCTGGCATTGTTATCTTGTTATTTCTAGACAAGCACCCTAATACTTTCACTCCTAATTCCTCTTGTAATGCTGCAGTTAATACTGTTTTATAGTAAGCACTACCTGCATTATTCAGTATTACACCCTTAAGATTTAAACCCTGAACATACTCTTTATATCCTTTCACTAGTGCCACACAGCTTCTGGCCATACCCTTTACATTAACCACAAGAACTACAGGTACCCCTAGAGTCAATGCTACATGAGCACTACTACCCTTAAGTCTCTCTCCCTTTGCACCATCAAACAAACCCATTACACCTTCTATTATAGCCAACTCAGCTTCCTGCGCATTCTTAATGAAAATACTCTTTACTACTTCTTCAGAACCCATCCAGCTATCTAAATTATGACTTTTAAGCCCAGCTGCGTGGTAATGTAACCCAGTATCTATGTAATCAGGACCTACCTTAAATGGTTGAACCCTGATGCCTCTTCTTTTTAATGCAGACAATAATCCAAGAGTAACGGTTGTCTTGCCAACTCCACTTTGGACTCCTGCAATCATTAAACGTGGAAAATTCATGTTTTACTCCCTCCAATAAGGACACACCATCTAAGGCATGGAGACACTCCTCTATTTTTGGTCTAGTCTTATAGCCGAGGAATGTCCTCAGATTATTTGTCCCCAAATAATAAAAAAACTTCTACCCCAAAAGGTAGAAGCAAAAATTCTTAAAAATTGCCACATTTGACCACACCTTCCTCGAGGGGTCTTTCATTCAAAATCTAAAAACAGGCAGGTTTCCTGGCTCCCAGATAATCCTCCCCGCATCCCTTCCCGA
The DNA here is from genome assembly GCA_001515945.1 of Desulfitibacter sp. BRH_c19. NCBI lineage: Bacteria > Bacillati > Bacillota > Clostridia > Neomoorellales > Desulfitibacteraceae > Desulfitibacter > Desulfitibacter sp. BRH_c19. The sequence goes on along the minus strand of LOER01000036.1, from coordinate 37,753 downwards.
ATTCTCAGTGGTTATGACACGGTTTGTAGCTGGTTACAGTGGCGGGACCGCTCAGGCTTGTTCCTGATTCCCTTTTAACCTATAATAGGCACCAATTTTCAAATGTATTTAATTATTTATATTATACAGCAATAAGGTACAAATACACAAGGGCAACATAATTAAAAGTGAAACATCCACAATAACATGATTTATCTGAGGAAATGTAAATTCACTTGCCATTTATTGAAATGTCAATTTGTCAAGCCTGACCCCTAGTGAATTTTATTGAATTCTATTGAAATAATAGATACAATGGGAATGGAAATCATAAGTATTAGAGAAAAAGCCCCTATCTCCTATTACCATGGAATTTCTTAACTTTAGTTAAACGAGTCTAATGGAGGCCTAATCATGCGACAGATATATCTTGATAATGCAGCAACAAGCTACCCAAAGCCACCCTCCGTAGTTAAAGCTATAAATGAATATTTTAGTGAAATTGGTGTAAGTCCTGGAAGGGGAGGCTATAGATTAGGGTTAGATGCTGGCAGGAAACTATTAATAGCGAGAGAAACTATAGGCAATTTTTTTAATTGTGACGATCCTTCAATGGTAGTTTTTACTATGAATATAACCTATGCAATAAATTTAGTTATAAGGGGTGTATTAAAAGAAGGAGATCACGTTATAACATCTAGCTTGGAACACAATTCGGTTGCACGCCCTTTAGAAGCCCTTAAGCAATCTGGAATAATTGACTACACCATAGTACAAGCAAATGAAGAAGGTTTCGTCAATCCTGATCATATAAGAAAGTCTATTAGAAAAAATACTAAGCTGATAGTTTTAAATCATGCGTCAAATGTCTTTGGTGGTCTTCAGCCTGCCGAGGAAATTGGGCAAATAGCTACCCAACATGGCCTTTTATACTTATTAGACACAGCTCAAACAGCAGGAAGTATACTTATTGATATGAAAAAACTAGGAGTAAACTTCTTAGCTTTTACAGGACATAAGGGCTTGTTTGGCCCTCCAGGTATCGGTGGCTTATGTATAGATATGAAAGAAACAAATAAACTAGAGCCCATTATTCTTGGTGGTACAGGTAGCAAATCTCACCTTCTAGAACAACCAGTAGCGTTTCCCGATAGATTAGAAAGCGGAACACCAAATACTCCAGGTATAATGGGGTTAACAGCAGGTATTGAGTTTATTAACAAGATCGGACTGGATAAAATTAAAAAGCATGAGTCAGATTTGCTTTCTAAGTTTTTAGATGGATGCAGCCAGCTGCCAGAAATAAAAATTTATGGCGCCAAGGATTTATCAATGCAAACTCCTTGCGTTTCATTAAATATAAACGAAATTGATGGTGGTCAGCTTAGCTTCATTTTAGATCAGGTCTATGGCATAATGACTCGTTCAGGTCTTCACTGTTCACCGTGGGCACATCAAACTATGGGAACATTCCCTGAAGGAACTGTCCGCTTTAGCTTTGGGTGGTTTAATACACTAGAAGAAATTGAGTACACTATTAATGCATTGAAGGAAATAATTAATGATTAAGCAGCAAAAATCCCCTACATTTGAGGGGATTTTTGCTTATCCAAGTTAGGTTTTGGATTAGAGAGATGGTTAGGTTATATTTTAAGCATTATTTTCATTTTCCTTTAATGCTCTTAACCACTTAATATGCTTTTTTGCATAGGATTCAGTTGTATATCCAGTTATCATATGTGGTAATGCGCCATAGACAAATGTAAAGTATACATGCCCTACTGTTAAACATAGCATTAAAAACATAGACAGATTATGAATCCAAATCATCATTAAAAATAGACTAGCACTTATATTGCTTCCAAACCAGATGGTCAAGCCAGATATGCTAATAGTAAAGAAAGTTATAACGATAAGTGCATGATGAAGCTTTTCCCCACCATTAAGTCTACCTGAAGGTGGCATCGTCTTTGTTTTACCTAAGAAATACTGAAACATTTTAGTAATCCAGATGATATCATCCTTATCATAACTAAAGGATTCTTTTACTAGGCGTTTAAGGCCATTTCTTTCTTTAATATAATAGGCTACTACTGATAACATAAAAAGTGATGCCGCTACCCTATGTGCAATGGCACTAACTCCACTTGCAGCTAATGCTGATAGTCCAGGTACAATAAGAATTAAGCCTGATCCAGCTAAGACAAAAAAGGAACCAGCAAAGACCCAATGAATCAATATTTGAGTTTTATTAAATCTAAGATATAATTTCTCCTGCTTATTCGTTTTCATTTTTTTCCTCCTCAAGTTTCTCTTTGTTGTAGTTATTTCTGGCTATTCCAAAGGTCATTATTCCCAGTCCCGCCACGGCAGCAGTTACTCCAAGTCCTCCTGTATGAAGTAATTCTTTCCAGCCACTAAGAATCGCACTAATCTCTGAATCTGCAGGATAGCCATAGATTTCAGGTGTTTTATAAATAATGATTAATAGGCCTAGTCCCCCAAACTTATCTCCACCATATACCTGTGCTTCTGGAAACTTCCCCTGTGAACTATTTACAGTTTCAAGGCCCACTTCACCTAATTCCTCCCATTGGCCAAAGCTGAGAGCTTCAGCAGGACAGACCTTTACACATCTGGGAACATTTCCTTCCTCTACGAAAGATTGACAACCAACACATTTACTTACTCTGCCATTTTTCATCTTAATTGCTTCGTAAGGACAAACTCTCTTGCAATACTGGCAACCAATACATTTACTGCTATCCACATAAGTGAGCCCATTATTTCCTTTATATAAAGCTTTTGTTGGACAGGCAGTTACACAAGCAGCATCCTCGCAATGCATACATGAACTTCTTTTTCTGAAATACTTACCATCTTCCCTAAACTCTTTTACTCCAAGATAAGCTTCTTCCGGCTGTAAATTATATTCTTCATTGCAAGCCTTGACACACTGCTGACAGTTTATACATTTTTCTGTATCATATAATATTCCAACTCTCAGGTTATCAGCTGCTAATAATTTTGCAGCATTCTTTGAGCCTACTGTTAAAACCACACCGGTTCCGATGGATGTTTTCAAAAAAAATCGTCGACTAATCTTGTTCATCAAATTTCCCCCTTCTACATAACCCTGTTAGTGAATAAATTAACTTTCTTAATAATAAAGATTTGATACCCTTATGCTTAAATCCTTGGGTCATTGAGGTAGGATATTAGGTACAAATGTACCCTTTGCGCTTCCTAAAAAATTAAACAAGACTTGGTGAGAGACCAAGTCTTTAATTTGAAGGCTAAAATTATGATAGTTCTATTTTTTATTTTTTCTGTTCTTCTCTAGCATAAAAAGCTGCAGCTTGAGCTCTATTGCTTAAGTCTAACTTCTTCATAACTCGACTAAGGTAATTTCGAACAGTCGTATCGCTAAGGTATAATTCTTTACCTATTTCTTTATTAGTTTTACCTTCTGATACGAGTTCAAGTACCTTCAATTCCTGTTTTGTCAAACTATCTAAAGCCACACTAGCTTCATCTAAAGGAAAGTTGTTTTTTACATAATTAAATACTTTGTTTGTAACATTTGGGTCTAAAAGAGTCTCTCCCCTGGCTACCTTTTCTATGGCTTCTACAAGGGAGTTTCCCTTTACCTCCTTTAGCACAAAACCTTCAGCTCCAGCCAAGATGGATTGTATTACCACATCATCATCAGGAAAAGACGTAAGAATAATTATTTTTACACCCGGAAGTATTTTTTTAACCTCTTTACAAGCTTCTATACCACTCCCATCAGGAAGGCGCACATCTAATAGAATAATGTTTGGCTCTAAAATGAAAGCTTTAGAAACCGCCTCTTTTACACTAGCAGCCTCACCTATTACGTTAAGGTTTGGATGGTTTGATAGCAAACCTTTTAGCCCCAGTCGAACAACTTCATGATCATCTACTATCATCACTTTCACCATCGTATTTACCACCCTTCACTATTTCTTAGTTCATTTTACCATAATAACTCTTTAAGGTAAAAACTAATAAACCCCTGCATCTTAGCAAGGGTTTTTAAAGTTATCATCTGTCCTTAGTTTGGTTTTCTGGTTTAGCGCATGGGTCCATGGATTTAACAAAAGTTTCGGAATAACTATGCTTTATGTCCCGTGATTTGAATAGGGCTTCCTTGGTGAATTTATTAGTCTTTTTTTTCATTCTGATGCTCCTTTCAGAAATAATCCTCTTAAAAACTAGTATTGACAATAATCTAACTAATAATAAATTTCGACTAGATGCTTCCAATAACGTGAAGGCATACATTGCTTCTGTAACCTGGTATTTTTTCTTTCCTTGATAGCTATTTTTTCAAAATATTTTTTCCATACACTTTGATAAATCATTTCTTCTGCATCAAATAATAAAGGATTATTTATTTCAAGATCAGTCATTACCCATTCACTTTGATTATATACGATAGCAATTTTTCTCCTCAAATCGTGAATAATCCAGTCTTGGTCTGCCATTCTCTTGGCAAAATGGGGAGCTAACAAAGCTATAATATTATGATCTGGTTCTATAGGTCCATAATAGATTTTTTTTTGAAGCAATCGGAATCTCATTATTCCTAGTACTCTATGTTTTTCTTTGCCAACTTTTTTACAAATCTCTTGAAATTTAAAAACTGTTTCATTTGAATAATTTCCATCTACGATTTTACCCAGTTTAAAACCGAGTCTAACATAATTGTAAATAAGAGTATCAGAATTTTTTATTTCAGCCAGAAAAGCATAATATATGTTCTTTAGAGCATTGAAAGATATTTTTTCTCCAATAGCATTATATACTTTATCTGCTTTTTCATCATCTGTATTAATTATAATGGGTTTTGAAAATAGATTATTTTGAAAATCCCATGTTTTAGATATTCTTTCCGGTTTTTCATCCCTATAATAAGCTTCGTAGATGGAAGTCAACAAACCTGGAAAAGTACCGTCGTAAACATATACTATCATATCATCACTTCCTGGGAAAAAATATGTCTGCTAAAATTTCATAAATATCTTAGGAATTCAAAGACTCTTCACTAAAGATGGTAAGCTGTGTAGGTAGGAATAATGAACGATTTGTAATTGAAAGACGAATAAGCTCTTCATTAAAACCTTTTTCTCCATAGTATTTCCCCTGGCAGGTAATAAAGTGGCGTGCTCTTTTTAAAATTACTCCTATTTTTTGTAACCCATCAAAGGTAATCGTACTTACTCTTCTAGAGGCTAAAATTTTCCGAGCTGATTTAACACCAATTCCAGGTACTCGTAAAAGCATTTCATAATCAGCTTTATTAATTTCAATTGGGAAAATATTCATATTCCTCAATGCCCAACCACTCTTTGGATCTAGGTCTAACTCTAAATTGCGATGCTTTTCATTTAAAATCTCTTCCGCTTTAAAACCATAAAAACGTAAAAGCCAATCTGCTTGGTACAGTCGGTTTTCACGAACCATAGGCGGACTAGCTATTGATGGGAGTAGTGAACTTTGCGTATTAACTGGTACATACGCTGAATAATATACTCTTTTTAATCCAAACCTTCCATACAAACCTTGTGATAAACTTAAAATATTTAAATCATCGTCAGGAGTTGCTCCTATTATTAGTTGAGTACTTTGTCCAGCAGGAGCAAATGGAAGAACCTTCTTAAAAGTCCTTTTTTCATCCTTGTTTTGCTTAATTTTGTTAGAAATTAAACCCATAGATCCCACAATAGCAGTTTTTGTTTTCTGGGGTGCCAGTAAGCTGAGGCCTGCTCCAGTTGGCAGTTCAATGTTTACACTCATTCTATCAGCATATTGCCCCGCTATTGAGATCAATCTACTATCAGCACCTGGAATAGCTTTTACATGTATATATCCATTAAATTTTTTGGTCTCTCTTAGTAATCTCATTACCTTGATTAACTGTTCCATTGTGTAGTCTGGATTTTTAATAATTCCTGAGCTCAAGAACAGTCCTTCAATATAATTCCTTCTATAAAAGTTTATTGTAAGCTCAGCTAGCTCTTCAGATGTAAAAGCCGCTCTTTGAATATCATTAGAGTGCCTGTTTATACAATAAATACAGTCATATATGCAGTAATTTGTGTAAAGTATTTTTAATAGTGATATACACCTGCCATCCTCTGACCAGCTATGGCAGATGCCAGAATAGGCTCCATTGCCTATTCCACCCTTAGTATTTCTCCGTTTACTGCCACTAGAGGAACATGACACATCATATTTTGCACTCTCTGATAGAATTTCAACCTTTTTTTCCAGATCCATTAATGCCTTTCCCTTCTCCAGAACATCATCAATAATAGTACTATTATTCTACCATAAATCGCTAGTAATTCAAACATATGTTCTATGATTGTCAAAAAGAAAGGCGCCCTTTTAAGCCTCTATCTCGCTCTTTAAGGTCACCCCTATATGGAGGTTGAAATTTAACTTTAAGCTAAATTATATATACTACTTAAATAATGAAGATAATTTATCCTAGGTTCATTTAGGTAAAAGAATAGGCCATTCATACTATTTTTCCTTATATCCTTTTGGTGTTTAATAACTATCCCTTTTCATTTATATTAAATATGTGTTTAGCTCTATTCAGTTCTCCTTAATAACTGCGCATTAACTGCAACAATTACTGTACTCAATGACATTAATACTGCTCCTATGGCAGGGTTTAATAGCACCCCGTATTGATATAAAATTCCTGCAGCAAGAGGAATAGCTACAATGTTATAACCTGCTGCCCACCAGAGGTTTTGAAGCATCTTTTTGTACGTAGCTTTGGAGAGCTTGATTAACGATAACACATCTTTGGGGTTGCTTTTAACCAGTATGACATCAGCAGTTTCCATCGCAACATCTGTACCTGCCCCAATAGCAATGCCTAAATCTGCTGTTGCTAGTGCAGGGGCATCGTTAACACCATCACCAGTCATTGCCACAATATACCCCTCATTTTTAATCTCTTCTATTTTCTTTGCTTTCTCATCAGGTAAAACTTCAGCGAAGATTTCATCTATTCCAAGTTCTTCTCCTACCCATTTTGCAACCTGATTATTGTCTCCAGTTAGCATTATAGATTTTATGCCCAATTTTTTTAGCTCTGAAATTGTTTCTTTAGCACTTTCACGAACCTGATCTGCAAGAGCAATCATTCCACTAACCTTATCATCAATTATTACAAATACTACAGTCTTTCCCTGTTTGGCTAACTTCTCATACTTTTCTTTAGAAAATGCAATGTTTTCAGCCTGCAAATACCCAGGGCTAACTACATGAACCTTTTTATCGTCAATCTTACCGTACAGACCCTTACCAGTAATTGATTTAAATTCATCCGGGTCAACCAGTTCTATTTTACGATTAATAGCTTCTTGAGTAATACCCTTTGCTATTGGATGCTGAGAATGACTTTCTATAGATGCAGCCATTTTAAGTAATTCAGCTTCATTGTTATTATCCAACAATACTATATCTGTTATTCCAAATTTACCCTCTGTTAATGTTCCTGTTTTATCGAAGACAATAGCATTTATGTTTCTTGCATTTTCAAAATTAGTTCTATTTCTAATTAACAACCCATTCTTGGCTGATAGTGTTGTAGACATGGCTACAACCAAAGGAACTGCTAGTCCCAAAGCATGGGGGCAAGCTATTATCATGACAGTTACCATTCTTTCTATGGCAAAAGGAAGTTCCGCCCCCACCGTTAACCAGACAATAAGTGTCGTAATGCCAGCAAATAGTGCCATATAAAACAACCATTTTGCAGCTCTATCAGATAAATTTTGGGTTTTAGATTTACTTTTCTGGGCATTCTTTACTAATTCAATTACTTGTGATAAATAGCTTTCATGACCCAGCTTCTCTACTTTAATAGTTAGTGAGCCATCACCATTGATGGACCCAGCTATTACCTTACTTTCAGCCTTTTTTTCAACTGGAATAGATTCCCCAGTTATAAGTGACTCATCTAAAGTTGAATGACCTTTTACTATTTCACCATCAATCGGGACTTTTTCTCCAGGTTTAACTAAGATGTGATCTCCCTTTTCGACTTCTTCTATAGGTACTTTAACTACTTCCCCATTGTTTTTAATTAGATTAGCTTTGGAGGGTAATAATTTAACTAATTCTTCTAAAGCATTAGAAGCCCCCGTTACTGAGCGCATTTCAATCCAATGACCCACAAGCATTATATCTATTAAAGTAGCCAGTTCCCAGAAAAAGTCATCTCCAGGCAAACCCATTACTGTCACACTACTATATACATAGGACACAGTAATAGCTAAAGCAATTAATGTCATCATTCCTGGTTCTTTCTTCTTTAGTTCTTTTACACTCTCTCGAAGAAATGGCCAACCTCCATAAAAAAATACTGCACTTGCCAATGTAAATAGTAGGTATATATCACCATGAAAACTAATTTCAAACACTAAAAATTGCTGAATCATCGGAGAAAGAATGAGTATAGGTATAGTTAAAACCATACAAACTAATAAGCGTTTTTTAAACTCTTCAAGCATATGTTGATGATGGTTCTTGTGTTCTCCATGACCATTTTTTGTCTCTACGCCCTTATCCTCAAAATGGTTATCATGTTGATGATGGTCATTCGTATGTTTATCTTCATTCATACATTTTTATCTCCTTTACATGCTGAATATATATAGGCTTACACTTTGAACACATTCTAACATAACCCTCATCCTTATTAGTCCATATTCACTAATCTTAACAAAAACTTCAAAAAAAGCTTATAGTGAATAATAAAAAAATAGCCAAACCCTATTTTCTAAGGGTTTGGCTAACACCTTGTCCTATACTTTAAATTTTGTAACTTCTAGCTGCAGTTCCTGTGCAAGGCCTGAAAGACTTTCGCTTGCACCTGATATCCGCGTGATTGCAGCATGGAGCTCCTCTGCTGAAGCTGATACTTCTTCTGTTGAAGCTGCATTTTCCTCAGCTATTGCAGATAAATTATCCAAAACCCCTAAAATTTCATTCTTCTTGTTTTTAATTTCTGTTCCCGAAACGTTCAGTTTCTCTATTACTCGTTTGGTAGTTTCAATTGCTTCAGCAATTCCACTAAACTTTTCGCCAGTTTCTGTAGCTGCCTTTTCTTGTTCGTCTACTATACTCCTTACACTTTCCATTGTTATAATTGCGTTGTTTGATTTTCCTTGTAGCTCCTGAACAACGCTTTCAATTTCCTTGGCTGATTCTGTTGATTGTTCTGCAAGTTTACGTATTTCATCTGCTACTACAGCAAATCCTTTTCCTGCTTCTCCTGCCCTTGCTGCTTCAATTGCAGCATTTAAGGCAAGAAGGTTTGTTTGATCAGCTATACTTTGAATTGCCTGACTTGCAACATTTATTTTTGCTGCACTATCATTAGTCTCTTTGATAGAAGCAAATATTTTTCCTGCAGCATTATTACTTTCTGATGTTTTTTGTTGCAATACATCTACTATCTTGATTCCTTCATTTTTTAACTGAACAACTTTTTCAGAAGACTGATTTAATTCTTGCATAAATTTTTGATTGTTTTCTACTATTTCCCCAAGCTCATTAGCTTTCCCGGAACCCATTTCTGTATCAGTAGCTTGCTCTCCTGCACCTTTTGCTATTTCGTCTATCGTTTTAGAAACTTCTTCTGTAGCTGCTGATGATTGTTCAGTAGTAGCAGACAACTCTTCTGAAGCAGATGCTACTTGTTCAGAACTATTAACTACATTTCCTACCAGGCTTCTTAAAGAATACTGCATATCCTTTAATGCATTAGATATTTCTCCAAATTCATCCTTTTTATTCAATAGCTCATTAGACACTTCCTTTGTAAAGTCTCCTGATGCCATTAAGTTTAAATTATCTTTTACAGTATTTACTGTTCTTACTACATAATTTGATACACTAAATAATATTGTACCTAAAACGATAAAGAATAGAGCCCCTAGAGCGATGATCATTAGCAGATTGTTATTTACTGTAGAATAAACTTCCTCCATGGAAAAACCTATGACAGATATGCCAATTATTTCCCCACCTATTTCTAACGGGGATACTACTTCATAAATAGTAACCCCTCTGTCTTCATCTTCCCATTCTGAAGAAGTTTGATCTCCAGCTAAAGCACTAAGATATACTTCATCACCCTCATAATTTGCCCCTATATCTTCTTGATCACTATCAGCTATAGCTATTAGATCTGTATCTACAATTAATGCATATACTATATCTTCACTATTAGCTAAAGCGTCTACAATATTCTGATAGCTAAATTGTTCTGTTAAAGCTTGAACTGCATCAGCAGTAACTCCGGCCTGTACAAAAGTGCCATCTGCAGGATTCTTAACGGCTCCATATTTAATTAAGGTACCATATTCTGCATCCGCTCTAATATCTTCCATCAATTCAAGATCATCATTTAACATAAAATCATAAAGTGGGTGTCCTTGTTCTGGAATCCAGCCCAAGTATCCTTCATCAGTTGAATAGATTATTTCACCCTCATTATTAAACCAATACAATCCATCTAAATCTAAATCTCTTGCTAGCTGTGTTAAGAATTCATTACTTAGGTTATTTTGATTTGAAAATACAATTTGTGAAGCTGACCTTATGTTGTTTTCTATCATTTCAGTAATAGTGTCTTCTGATACTGCAGCAACCTCTACTTGCTTTATAACTTCGTGTCCAAGGACAAACCCATTATCTCTCATCTGCCCAAGCATGCCATTTCTCATAAGATTGGACGAAATACCAGCCAATCCTGCAATTGCAATAAATACAAGTATTAGAGGTATAACAATTAATTTGAATTTAATTGATTTACTAGTTGCTACTTTTGTTTTGTCTACCATCTTTTTGTCTAACCTCCTTAACTACCTTAATTATTTTTTAATCTATAACTTTTTTTGAAATCACCAGGTCTTAGACACTAGTGAAGTATTAAATACTTTGCGGATTTACTAAAATTAGAACAATTTCTTAAAAATTCGACATAGTCACTATAGAATCCTTTACCTATAATTGTACTTATTGGGGTATTCCCCGTAATATTCCGCTTTTAAACAAGCACTCCTATAGAATAGACATCAAATTCTAAAAAGTTTTTATCTACCGCAAATATTAGTGACTCCTGTACAACAATAATAAAGCTACCTAATTTGACAGCTTTATTATTGTAGTAAAGAAAGATATTTTACACCCCGCTATAAATTAGTGTTGAAGCAGCAATGCCTCCAATAATGATCCACCATTCAGCTGGAGTGTAGCACCAGCACCTGCTTCAGTTGGTTCACTAATAAAAGGTCACTGAGCTAAACCTGACTCCATAGTTGTTTTTCCAAATCCAGTATGACATGCTTGGCAACTAATTCCTGTTTGATGAGGTGGTTGAAACTCCAGATCTGTATATTCAGCTTTATCAGCAAATTCCACTCCATCATGGCATTTAGCGCACCCGATTCCTCTATCTGTAGTTTCCACTTTTGCATATTGATGTGTAGAGGTTTTCGACTCACCACTAATCATTTCGGCTAATTCTAATGAGGATAATTCGGGCTCTTCAGGTATCAGAACATCAACATTATTTCCCCCACATCCACTTATTATTAATAGAATCGTTAGTAAAATAATCATGAAAAAAGCGCCCTTCTTTTTCATTGAATCTACCTCCTGATTTATCCATAATATTCTATATGCGTTATTGAAGTGGGCTCTAAATCAGGTGGAGTAGAGTCTCCATCTGATTCCCCGATGTTCAGCTTTGGCTGAACGAGTTTACTTTTCTCGCACATTATGTACATTAAACAACCATTACATTAAGGCATTCGGGGAAAGCTACAATCTTCCTACCTTAAAATTAGAATTTTTTATGAATTTTTTATTGACTATATGTTTGAATAATAAAAAGGCATCTATCATTGCCCAAGGACCTTATGATAAGGTCCTTGAAGCTTCCTATAGACTGCTAGCAGGAGATTATATAGCTTACGAAGAAAAAGGAGAAATTGCCCACATATCTATTGTTACTGGAGCGGATTCTAAAGGCTATGCACTAGTTAATTCCCATAATTCTGATAGGTATAGGTACCATGGGACATTGGCTGGAATAGCAAGGAAATAAATTATTGGTTAATGCGAGTTGCTTATAAATAAAAAATCAGGCCTAAATAGAAATTAGCCTGATTATTCACTATTATTTATGCTTAATTGAGGCCCTACTAAGTCTATTTATAATTAGTATGATTTAGTAATTACCGTATCTGTTCTAACCCTTTTCCAATTCATAGGCTTTAGCAAGTAAATCTACAATGTGAAGGACTTTATGCTTGTGGCCACCAAGATTTAAACTGCCTTGAATCCTATTTTTACAAGCTGGACATGATGTAATTACTGTATCTGCACCAGTTTTTATTATATCATCTATCTTTTTTTGAGTAATAGGAACAGCTATCTCAGGAAAATAGCCTTGGAACATGCCTGCAGCTCCACAACAATTACTAGCATTATGCATTTCACTATATTCTACTCCCGGTAACTCTTTTAATATTTTTCTTGGTTGTGCATTCACACTCTGAGCACGTACTAAATGACATGGATCATGATAAGTGACTTTACAATATATACCCTGCATCAATGATAAATCAATTTTTAATTCATCAACTAGGTATTCATTAATATCTTTAACTTTTGATGAAAATTTCTTAGCTTCTTCGTTTAAGTCCACGTTAGTCTGAAGATGATCACCATAGGTTTTTAGCATGCCACCACAAGATGCACAACCTATAATAATAGCATCAACCTCTAGCTTATTGAACAAATCAATATTATGCTTTGCCAAGGCAGAAACTGTACCAAGATCACCATATACATGCTGTGGGGTCCCACAACAGCGCTGTTCCTTTGGCACAACAACCTCTACGTTATTTGCATGAAGAACTTTCACAAGATTATATGCTGTATCAGCCATAGTATGGTTGAGCATACATCCTACAAAGAATGCAACCTTGTGTCTGGGATTTTGGAGCTTTGGAATTCTATGTGCCATATCCAAAAAGCTCTCATCTGAAATTGGCATACCAGCAACATCAATACCCCTAAACTTATGGAATCTTTTCATGTTTTTTACCATCTTAGCTGAACTAAAGGAGACCTTTCGTAAAGAATTATTAGGTAAAACACTTTTTAACGCAATCCTTTTGGAAAAACCCAAGCCTTTTTTCTGAGCTAAGTCCTGCCTGGCTGCCAATATTAATTGTGTCGTTGGCACAGCACTAGGGCATGTCTTGGTACATTCTAAGCATAAAGTACAACTATTAATCGCATCCTCATAAAACCTATTCCGTTCTAAAACACCATCTGCAACAGCCTTTATAAGCTTAATTCTACCTCTAGCACAATTAAATTCATTTAGTGTCTCCTTGTACACCCGGCAGGTTGCCTGGCAAAAACCACACTTATTACAGCTATTTAACTTTTCATATATCTCTTTTGTATTTAATATGCTCAAAACTACACCCCCACTACTTTTCCAGGGTTTAAAATGTTATTTGGATCAAACAACTTCTTAATTCCCTTCATAATATCAATAGTAGCCTTGGAAAACTCCCACTCTAAATACTGTAGTTTTAAAGTACCTATTCCATGCTCTCCACTTAAAGTACCTCCAAGCTCAAGAGCTGCTTTACAAATCTCACCTTCTGCCTGATGGACCTTTTCCACTTCTACCTTATCACGCTCATCAAAAAGGACAAGAGGATGAAGGTTTCCGTCACCTGCGTGAGCTAGAACACCAATTGGTAAATCAAACTTAGCTGAGATTTCAACTATTTTATTTACGATTGCAGGCATTTGATTTCTTGGAACAGTAACATCCTGCATTGAATAGGACGGTCTCCTCCGTGCTACTGCACCTATTACAGTTCTTCTAGCAACCCATAATTGATCAACCTCTGCTGCAGATTCTGCAACCTTGAATTCACGTACATTATTTTTGTTGCATACCCCACGTATGGTTTCTACCTGTCTGGGTAAATCCTCATTATACCCATCCACTTCTATCAACAAAATGGCTGCAGCATCCCTAGGCAAACCCACTTTCGTATGGTCCTCAGCACAATTGATAAGAAGATTATCCATCATTTCTAGTGTAGTAGGAACAATCCCCTCACCGATGATATTAGCAACCGTTTTACTAGCATCCTCAATTTTATCAAAGGAACAAAGCATCGTCTTTTTTGCTTCCCCCATTGGAGTAATGCTTACAAATATTTTCGTAAAAACACCTAATATACCCTCAGATGCTATCATTAATTTTGTTAAGTCGAAGCCATCATTTGTAAATCTGTTTTTACTTCCGGTTACCACTACCTCACCCGAAGGCAATACAACCTCTAGTCCTCGAATATATTCCCTGGTCACCCCGTATTTTAAGCACCTTGGCCCTCCTGCACATTCGGCAACATTCCCCCCAATAGTACAAACCTTCATACTAGCAGGGTCAGGGGAAAAGTAATAGCCATAAGGTGCAAGGATCTCTTGAAAATCATTATTTACAATTCCTGGCTCAACTACAGCCAAATTGTTTTTGGTATCTATTTCTAAAACCCTATTCATTCTTGTTAAATTTAATACTACTCCCCCCTGATGTGGTACTGTGCCACCACTCAGGTTTGTTCCCGCTCCCCTTGAGATTACCGCTATTTGTTCCCTGTTTGCTAGTTTTATAATCTGCACAACCTCTTCTGTACTGCGTGGGAAGACAACTGCATCAGCAGAATACTCTTTTAGGGTAGCATCATACCCATAGTCAAAACATTCATCTTTTTCAGTTAAAGTATTTTTAGCCCCTACAATGCTTCTTAATTCTTCAACAACAGCTGATGTGAGCATTATTGTCCACCTCCCTTGCCTGCCAATATCTGTTTCGGATCAAACAAAACACGTAAGCCCTCTTCCAATTTCTCAGTTGTTGAGATATGTGAACCAACTCCAATCTTTTTACTAGCCACTTTACCAGCAAGTAAAAGCACAACCTTCATTAAAGAATCCTTAAACTCCTCTAGTTTATCAATATCATGAATATCAACAAACAACTCAATATTACCAATGCTCGTATGAATTATTGCTTCAAAGTCTATATCCAAATCGTTCTTAGTCTTCTCCAGGGTTCCCATTAAGCTTGGAAGCTCAGAAGGAAGAATTGTAATATTATAATATGAATTGCTTTTATAGCTATCAGCAGCATCAAAATATTTCTGCCAAATCCTATAAATCTGATCCTCGTGTTCAATTATTGTAGCAGTTTCAATAGCAAATTTTTTGTAAGCTACCTCTATTTCTGCCACTTGACGACTTAGTGATTCATAAAACCCCTCTACCTCAGTTAAGACTACAAACTGACCACTACTTTTACCGGAAAACTCCATTTTGTCTGCTATCTTAGGGGAAAGTATTTCATTACGAGCTGGGGCTAATCCTCTTTGTGTTAGGCTATCAGTAGCAGCTACCGCATCAGCTAGAGAAGCAAACCTACAAACAAGAAGCCTTTTTGCCTCTGGTTTTGGAAGCAAACGAACTGTCACTTTTGAAACAATCCCTAACTGGTTTTGAGACCCTATAAAAAGGCTCATTAGATCAAGTCCTGAAACATATTTAATAATTTTACCCCCAAGCTCAATTAGTTCTCCTGATGATAAGACAGCCTCCATACCAACTACATACTCTCTCCATCTTCCATACTTTCCTGAGTTAATACCAACAGCATTAGTAGCAATGGCTGTTGCCACAAAAGCATCGTAATCCCAAATAGAAACAGGTGGGAAGTATAAGCCTTCCTCAAGAAGTTTGGATTGAAACCTGTCCAGAGTAATTCCAGTATGGACTGATGCTGTTAAGTTTTCTTTGTCTATTTCAAAATACGTATCCATTTTAGCCAGATTAATTACTAGCTTTCCAGAGTGTTGCTCTACACGATTACCTGGCTTTTGCTGGACAAAAATCTGGATTCCATTTTCATAAGCTAGCTTCAACACGGCACTAACTTCCCCAGTATCATAAGGGAAAAATACCACATTACCATGAACTTTCTCAACTTGGTCTTCTTCCGAAATATTCATCAACTGGGTAATAAATCCTTCGTTCATTTTGCCTCCCCCTTTTCAATCTCTAAATTTCCAAACGTAAACACAGATGTTGAGTTAACTCTCCCCCCTGCATTCACTATACCTGGAAAGCTTTTAAAAAACAAAAAATCAAGGTTAAAAACCTTGACCTCTGAATTAAAGACAAATGTAAAAAAAGCAAAACAACAATATCTGTATATTGTATACATTTTTTGCTCTTCCCCTGTCCTTCTGCCTGAGAGAATTAATCCTTCGGCGCCTGCAATGCAAGTCTCTCCAGAGGTACGTCCTGAGATGGTCTCCGTCACCTAGCAAGGTAACACCTGAGAGTTTCAAGTCTATTAGACCCTTGCCCCGTCGGTCGGTACAAGTACCATTTTCCAACCCATTCACCCGTTTGTTTAATATTCTGTTTGCCATAATTCTATTGTATATAACCTGTTTATGTCAAGATGCTTCTTCTAGCAGATTGCTGCTAATCCATCTAAGATGAGTATTATTTTACCTTTACAAAAAGAGACTAGATAGTTTTGGAATGATGCACGGGCAGTTGCCAAGAC
Source organism: Desulfitibacter sp. BRH_c19 (assembly GCA_001515945.1). NCBI lineage: Bacteria > Bacillati > Bacillota > Clostridia > Neomoorellales > Desulfitibacteraceae > Desulfitibacter > Desulfitibacter sp. BRH_c19. The sequence continues at coordinate 21,048 of LOER01000036.1, read as the reverse complement.
AATCGTGAATTCCTTAAAGATAGTGAATATGTAGTGGCACAATCAGGGTCCATATATCGCTATGATTAAAGAATTTTACCCTATTTTATTCGAGAAGGATCCAGAATATGCTAAGTTGGCCATAAACCTATCCAAGAAGGTTTATGAGTTCAAACTTTAAACCGGACCTACTAAGCTTTTTTCCTAATTGCAACAAAGTATAGTTTTCTAGGAAGATCACCTTCTTCAAAGTCTTCTATTTCAACTATTTCATAGCCTTCTGATAAATCTTTAATTTTAGCTTTGTCAAAAAAATGAACTATGAAATCTCCTGCTTGATACATACTCTCGCCTCTATGAGCCCCCACTTTGTAATGCTTATCAGTAGTGTTTCTCACAGTATATATGTTAAAAGCATTAGGTTTTAATACTCTCTGAATCTCATTTGATAAAAATTTCAGCTCTTCAGTACTCAAGGCCATACAATACAACATATGTGAATAACATGCATCAAAAGTGTTGTCATCAAACGGCAAAGGCTTTCTGATATCATAACGCAAAGTGTTAACATTACTTGATAAATTGAACTGTCTTGCTCTATTATCTATAGTATCAAGGGCTTTAGTACTATAATCTAGTGCATCTACCCTTAAACCATTTTTAATAAAAAAGATGGTATCCCTTCCCTGTCCAGCTCCTAATTCAAGTACAGACTCACACTTTTCTCTTTTAAAGATTTCTAAAGCTTTTCTAGCACAGTAACTTTCTTTACTACCAAACATGCCTTCAGTACATTTAAAGGCTTCTTCCCATTGGTTCTCTTGACTATCCAATGCATTTCTTTCTCCCCCGGCATCTTCTTTGTTGGTATAGGTTTTCTCATCTACTAAACTAGTAGAGATCTCTTTACTTCCTCATTTATAATTTGTCGTATTTTTGTCGTCCATAGTGAACCTCCTTAAATTTATGGCCAAATATATCAAAACACTTACTTTACCTTCAACTGTGGTATGTCCTCTCACAGATAAGAGTAATCTGCTTTTTGCTAATAGCTACAAACACTATATATAACTCTAAGCTGTCTCTATTTCTTTTGTAGTAAGTAGTTTTTTATCATAAGCTTTAACAATATCACTTCTGGTAATAATACCTAACAGTTTTTTAGGGTTATCACCAGCAACTACAGGCAAATGTCCAATTTCATGCAATCCAAGTTTTTTAAAGACATCGTCAAGTGTCTCATCGGGGTTAGTAACAATAAGCTTGCGGTTCATTAGACTTAGTACAGGCATTTCCATAATTCCTTTTACAGGTGCTTCTCTAATATCATGCAGTGCAATAATTCCGGTTAATTCTCCTGCTAAATTCATCACAGGAAATCCATTATGCTTGCTATTATGCATCTTCTTAATCACATCGCCAACCTTATCAGTATCCTGAACAACTTCAACAGGACTGGACATTACTTCCTTGACTCGAATTCTCTTCATAATATTGATATCTTTCCCTAAGTGGAGATTAACGCCTCGACGTGATAATTTTTTGGTATAAATAGAATCCTTACTCAAGTAAGAGAAAATCAAGGTGCTAAATACAACAGCTATCATTAACGGGAGAATAATTCGGTAATCCCGAGTCATTTCAAATATGATTAGAATAGCTGTAATGGGTGCCTGAGTTGCTCCGGCTACAACAGCTCCCATACCAACAATGGCATAAGCACCAGAGTCTATTGATATTCCGGGAAACACCTGTTGTACTATCAGACCAAAAGCACCTCCCAAAGTAGCTCCAATAAATAAAGACGGAGCAAAAACTCCTCCGGAAAAACCTGAGCCGAGAGTTAAAGATGTAGCTATAATTTTAACAAACACCAGGGCAATTAAGGTTATCAGCAATATTTCCCCGCGAAAAACAGCTTCTATTGTTTCATATCCAACCCCAAGGATCTGAGGAAACTTAAGTCCAATCATTCCAATCACAATTCCCCCGAAAACAGGTTTTGACCATTCAGGAAGTATTTTTACTTCATCAATGATATCCTCAGTTTTATATAAAACTTTAACAAATAATACTGCAGAAATTGCCGCCAAAACACCTAACAAAGAATATAGAATTAATTCAAGTGGGTGATTCAAAGAATATGCGTGTACAAAAAAAGCAGGAACATCGCCCATGAACATTTGTGCAATAACCGAGGCAGTTACCGAAGAAATAACAATAGGGATAAATGTAGCCGAGGCAAATCTACCTAGTATTACTTCCTGGGCAAAAAGAACACCGGCAATTGGTGCATTAAAGGTGGCTGAGATGCCAGCAGCTGCACCGCATGCCACACAGGTTTTAATCTTTTCTTCATTTAACTTAAAACGCTGGCCCATAACTGAACCAATCCCTGAACCCATTTGAACAATGGGTCCTTCCCGTCCCACGGAAGCACCTGCACCAATGGATGATGCAGAGGCAATTGCTTTTACAAAAATCACTCTCATCCTCATTCGGCCGCCTTTTAAAGCAACAGCCTCCATAACTTCAGGTACTCCATGACCTTTAGCCTCGCGGGCAAAAAAATAAACTAATGGTCCCACGATAATTCCAGCTAAACTTGGGACAACCACTAGCCACCAGTTACCAGGCAGAAAACCGAATAAGCTCCTGCTTGCTCCATGAAACCCCTGATTAGCCCAACCAATCATCATCTGAAAAAAAACTGCAAATAATCCCCCTGCAGTACCAATTACTACAGCGATAATTATTAAAAATTTACTAAAATCAATATCTAGGTTAAATAATCCTCTTGAATTTTCTTTAATAGTTTTCATCCCCTAACTTTATACACAACATCTTACTATAGTTGATAAATCTAATCAATACTTTCGTAATGGATAGTGATTACTCTTATCTTCTTCCTATAATTCATTACTATTAATACTTTATGGTTTCAGAACCATATGTTTATCCAAATTGGGAAACTCCACCTGAATAAAGAATCCTGTTTATATACAATAAAGCAATAAAGGAATCTTGAAGTAAAAATAGAATTTACATCAGATAGTCATAGTTGATAAAGGAGCCAAAATATGCTTATCAAACTTAATTATTCTAAACCTTTATTGATACTAATTTTAGTTGCATCTTTTATAATGCTTCTTACACCACCACATTTTGCCCAACAATCTGGACCCATAATGGAGATGGAACAAGATTATGATTTGCTTGTTAACGAAGAAACGGAAGTTATTGAAAAAATATTTAACCTACTTATAGAAATGGAAAATGTAAAAGAAGAGCAGAAAATTCTAGCACATGAAATCTCATTTATAAACTCTAAAATAGAGCATTTAAATAGCAATATTGAGGCGCAACGGATTAATTATGAAAATACCAGTAATAGATTAAAACAAGTCTTTCGAAGCTATCAAAGACTGGGTGCATCTTCTTATTTAGAGATCATCTTACAAGCGGATAGTCTAAAAGACTTTCTAAGAAGACTAAATACTATAAAAGACATAGGTAGAAACACATATGACCTCTTAAATACTTTAGAGGAAAGCAAGAGTGAATTAGAGTTAGAAATAAACACTTATCAAGAAATGCTTTTAGAATTAGAAAATGCAGAAGAACAACTAGAGGACTCACTACGAAAAACTTCATATCTTAAAGCAGAAATGGAGAACTACCTCATCACTCTTGAAGATGAACGAGAACAGCATCTAAACCAATTAAATGAAATGCAGATAGCTTGGGTTGAAGCTAAACCATTTTTCTTAGAGAGCTTAAAAGAACTTTCGATGGCTATTAACAGAGGGGAGATACCTATAGATGCGCTTAAAACAACCATTACCTTAAGGGGCATCAAAGGCACTCTTTCTCAGGAGACATTTAATGAGATCATACTCCAACAGCCAGGACTGTCAAATATTAATTTTAAGTTTTTACCAAAAGTAGCCGTACTGGAATTAACTGATAAAAATCTTGTACTAGAAGGTACCCTTAGTATTATTAATAAATCCAGTATACTTTTTACTGTCCTTGGAGGAACATTTTATGAATTTCCTCTAGACAATAATTCTCTAAAGGACCTATTTCAGGATACTCAGCTTATAATGGACTTTCAACCTCTGCTAGGTAGAAATGTACTACAGTCTATAGAAATAAAGGATGGGCAAATTGAACTTATGATTATTCCAAACTTTTCATCTAATTAAAGTGAGGAGGCACTTAGAATGATTAATGCTCAGGCAGTTTATCTTGAATACCCTGATGGCACGTTGGCATTAAAAGACATATCCTTACAAATTGATCCTGGTCAGCTTATCTACATTTTGGGTCCTAGTGGTTCAGGTAAAACCAGTTTACTAAAGCTTCTAATGGGCATTGAATATCCATCAAAGGGAACTCTCGAAGTACTTCATCAGCCTATGAATAGGGCAGAGGGTAATAATATCAGATCATTGCGAAGATTAGTGGGCCCCATATTTCAGGATTTTAAACTGATAAATGGTAGAGACTCTCTGGAAAATGTAATGATTGGTATGCGATTTTTAGGTTTATCTCCAGCCAAAATGGAAATTGAAGCAAAAAATGCGCTAGTAAGAGTTGGTCTTGAACATAAAACTTTTTCACTTGTTGATAATCTATCTTGGGGAGAACGTCAACGGGTTGCCATTGCTCGAGCAGTTGCTAGACGTCCTAGATTGATACTTGCCGATGAACCTACAGGAAATCTAGATCATGACAATGCATTAAATATTCTTGATCTTTTATCATCCTTCAAAAATGATTATACATCTGTTATTATTAGTACCCACGCAAGCCACTTACTTGATAATAAAAATTATAAGTGTCTTGAGCTTAGTAAAGGAAGCATTGTCAAAACAACATAAAGGGGTGTTAATAAGATTGAAAAATATTTTTTACAATTGGGGCTATTTTCTAAAAGAAGTTAAAACATCCATAAGGCTCAACTTAATAGCAAACTTATTCTCATCTATTTGTATTGGATTAATCTTTTTCATTTTATCAATAGTCGTTTCTGGATGGTGGATAAGTGGTAATGTAGTAGAAGCTATCCAAAAAGAAGCTGAAATTAGTGTATATTTTCAGGAAAGCTTAAGTGACCCTGAAGTTATGCAATTATCTGAAAGAATCAACCAGGTTGTAGGTGTTAGAGAGGCTCAAATAGTTAATGAGCAGGAAGCCCATGACAGAATGGTCAAAATACTAGGAAATGAAGCACATGTCCTTGAAGTATTTGATGATAGTCCATTTACGTCTTTTATTGAGGTCAATATACAATTGGATAAAGCTCAAGTAGTTCTAGAAGAATTAAATCTTATAACAGGTATTGAGCATATTAGAGATAATCAAGAAGTTTTGTCCCAATTACAGCGAATTGTTCAGGTTTTAAGTCTGGTTGGGTACCTTGGCATAATTGCTGTAAGCCTTTCTACACTAATAATAACATCCCACATTATACGATTAGGTATTTACGCTAGACGAGAAGAGATTAATACTTTGAGACTATTAGGGGCCCCTGAAACCTTTATTGCGTTTCCATTTTTATTGGAAGGTTTCATTTTATCCGTTATCGGAGGACTTATGGCAGTAGTCTTGAATATATGGACCATCCATTTCATTTATAGTCGCATTTCCGGTGCATTAACTTTTATTCCATTATTGCCTGCTGAAAGCTTAGTTTTAGGTCTAAGTGTTCTGATATTAAGTTTAAGTATGTTTTTTGGAGTTATCGGAAGTTCTATGGGATTCTTTTCAGCAAAAAAAGTATAGCAGCAAATAAACCTTCCACGAAGAATCTTTAGTACTAATTATCTAATTTCATATCTCCAGACTTGATCCATCCTTTTTTACGCATAAGCTCCGAAATCGCTAAGGTTAAAACAATCGGTAAAACAAAATGTAATAGTCCAATTTTAAAAAGTACCACCGAACTAAATCCCATGGCATCCAGAGTCCCAAATTGACCCACAAGTCCACTAGTCCCCATTCCAGCTCCAGCAGCAACATTTTCCATACGGAAAAGTGTGGTAGCCAAAGGACCAATAATCGCACCAGCTATAGTGGGCGGTATCCAAATCAATGGATTTTTTACAATATTAGGGATCTGTAGCATTGAGGTTCCTAGCCCTTGAGAAACTATACCACCCCATCCATTCTCACGAAAACTAGCAACAGCAAAACCAACCATCTGAGCTGCACATCCGACTGTAGCAGCTCCTGCAGCTATTCCCCCCAAATCTAGCATAATAGCTAAAGCAGCACTAGAAATAGGCAACGTAAGTGCCATACCCATCAATACAGATACAAAGACACCCATAGGGATAGGCTGTAATTCAGTTGCTTTCATAATAAGAACGCCTAGAGAAGTCATAAATTGACCAATTACAGGTCCAACAAGTGATCCTGTTGCAACACCGGCTATAATTGTCACTATTGGAGTAACGATAATGTCCACCTTTGTTTCTTTGGAAACAAGCTTTCCAAATTCAGCACCAATAACTGCAGCGACAAAACTACCTGCTGGGCCACCTAATTGATAACCAGCCATACCGGTAACGGTAGAAGCAAACAATACTAGTGGGGGAGCTTTTAAACCAAAGGCAACCGCAACACCTATGGCTGGACCAGCCATAGCCATGGCACCTACACCATAGTCAACCAAAAACCCAAGACCCGTTCTTTCACCTAAAACTTTAAGGATTAATCCAACAATCAATGAAGCAAATAATCCCAGTGCCATAGCACCTAATGCTTCAACACCATAACGTTTTAATGAGAACTCAATGTTTTTCCTCTTAAGAAAACTGACCTTTTTTACATCTTTAGACATATGTACCCTCCCATTTTCTTTTCTATTTTCAATAGTAATCCCCCGATTTCGAGTCTCACAATTATCATGCCTCTCTTAGCTTTGTCTTACATTATCTTTTTTAGGTTAAGTTCTACCTCTCCCTTTTAGGCACCTGCTTCCGTAGCATTATTTAGAATATTCAGTATATTCTACTTAAGCTGGCCCCCTAGTCCAGTAAATTAAAAAGAGAACTCAAAAAAAGCCACCCCCATAGTTTTCTAAACTAAAAAAGGGTAGCTTTCTTTATTTCAAATTTCATCAATCAACTCTTACCTAAGTTAACCCACTACTCTATGCTTTTTTTATAGAATATTCCATTTCAATTTTTCTAATTGTATTCAATCCTATTAAAGAATTGAAATCTTCAAAGGAAATCATATTGTCTATTAAATGTTCAGTAGTGCCCTTTTCTTTTAATTCTCTCATAAGATTAAGTACAGCAGCAGCCGTAATATAGGTCGAGGCAGTAGGATAAATAACTAAGTCGTAGCCTACTTGCTCCAACTCATCATTTTTCAAGAGGGGTGTTCGACCACCTTCTACCATGTTAGCTAATACAGGAACATTAAAGCTTCCTGCAATGGTTTTCATTTCATCAACAGATTCCGGGGATTCTATAAATAAAACATCTGCTCCTGCTTTCTCATATAGCTTTCCACGCTCAATTGCCTCATCAATTCCATGGATGGTTCTAGCGTCAGTACGCGCTATTATCACAAAATCATCATCATTTCTAGCTTCTACAGCTGCTTTTATTTTTTCAGCCATTTCATCTGCAGGAACAACCTGCCTACCTATCATATGACCACATTTTTTGGGGGCAACCTGATCCTCTAACTGTATGGCCGCTGCACCAGCTTTTTCGTACTCTCGAACAGTACGTATTACATTGATTACATTTCCAAATCCAGTATCACCATCGCATATTACAGGTATATCTACTGCACTTGACAAATCACTAACCCTTGACACCATTTCTGTCATAGTTAAAAGTCCAACATCTGGCTGCCCCAAATGACTGGCAGATTGACCATAACCAGTCATGTATACAGCATCAAATCCAACATATTCAATTATTTTTGCCGAAAGTGCATCATGTGCACCTGGCGCCACCAAGATTTTATTATTATTAAGTAGTTGTCTAAGTTTTTTTCTAGGATTCATTTTTAAGTTCTCCTCTCTGTTGTGTAAAGTATTCTTTGGCAAAATCTAGAATTTGATCTGGATAAACCTCTCCGATTGCACCTATGGCATAGGTTAGATATAATTTGTCAATTATAATTTCAGGGGTTATTGGCAATAACGAAAACCCCCTATTTTCTGTAGCTTTACTTACAATTCTACCTACCCTTTCTATAGATGAGTGGGTAAAAATTCCACCAACACAAATTATTTTTTTTACCCTTCTTAGATCTCTACCCACAGGCGTACCAGGTGCAATCCCCATTATTGGATCATAACTCTGGGAAAAATAACCCGCATGTCGTTTTAAGGCTATTTCAACAGCTGTTATAGCCAATGCCTCATCAAACATTTCTTCCTCTGTACTATTACTAATATAATCAGGATTCTTTTCAAGATATAAAGCATAATTTCTTAACTTTTCTTCATAATTCTGACCCTTTATACCAACCTTTTTCAAAATAGCCTCAGCGCTTGCAGCTTCAATAATACCAGTAGCACTTATTCTTAATCCAAGATTCCCCTCAACAGTTCTATATGATACTTGTTTCTCATTTGTTATAATAAGACCCCGTTCCTCATTAGGAATATCATCTAATGAAGGCAAAATTGAATGTATATCAGTAGTTGCTCCTCCAATATCCACAATTATTAGGTCACCTATTCCTTCTACCTTGTAAGTCCCATTTGCTAATAACTCTGCTCCTAATAATACTGCACCGGGAGTGGGTATTACTTTTTTATTCGATAGTGTATCCGTCATTCTACTTAAGCCCTTAGCCTTTGTTATTTGCCTAATAAACTGATCATGTATAGCCTCTCTTGCAGGCTTCACCTTGAGTTGATGAATTGTTGGCATCACATTGGCAACACGGATACTTTTTATGCCATATTCATCTAATAATGTTTCAACCCTAGGCTGAATATTTGCATTGCCTGCAATTATTACTACAGTATTTATTTTGCTTTGAGATATAATGTTGGCGTTTTGAATAACAGATTCTTCATCGCCGCCATCAGTACCCCCAGCCAAAAGAATTATGTCCGGGTTAATTTCACGAAGAACCTCCACCTTATAATCAGGTGCATCCTCGAAAGAAATAATCTCCAAAACTCTTGCTCCTGCATTCATTGCTACTTCCTTAGCCGCCTTAGCAGTAACCCTGGGCATATAGCCCATGGCTACCATTCTCAATCCCCCTGCAGCACTACTAGTAGCAAATTCCTCAAAAATATCGGTGCAAATATCATCTAAGCTATCAAACAAGTTATACTTCGCATTCTGCAGTCCTATGACTATGTCATCTATAGTAGTAGGCGCTTGAGACCGGCCAACATAGGTTATTTTGTTTTCTGTCCATTTAAATGCAGTTAATTTGGTGTATGTGCTACCTACATCATATACCAAAATAGTTTTTTCACATTTGTCTATCATTTTTTAACTCCAGTTCTATACCATATTTTCAGGCACATATACATAGCCATCCATAATGCGTCTAGCCGTACGACCAAAGGCAGCTCTTCTCAAATTCACCTTATCCATGTCCGCTTCCGTTTCTACTTCAATGTCAATAACTCCAGATGGATGACCTATCCGTACTATTGAACTAATGCTTTTTGAAACCTCATTTACAATGGTTCCTGGAATTTTTGCAGCTGCACCTGTACATGTAGTTCCTGTACCCGCATAAGTTTTATGCACAACTTGCATAAACATAAGTCTTGAAACAAAATCTACTTCTTCTGCCTTTATTTCATTACTTGTTGCAAAAGCTTGATATTTTTGGGGAGGAGCAACAAAAGCAACCATAGGAAATGCAGGTGATTCTTCACTAGCCTCTTTTTCTGTCTGAGCTACTCCCATCATTACTGCAGACTTTGCTCGGATACTCTCCAAAATGTCTAAAATTCTCTTGTCACCATCTATTTGAGCAGGAGTTTCAATTCCAGTAAGTCCTAAATCAATTGCTCGAACAAATACCATCGGGTTAGCAACGTCTACTAATGATACTTCTATTTCACCCAAACCATCGACATCCATAGTATCTATAGGATTACCTGTTGGGAGCATTTTCCCCGTAGCTGAACCAGTTGTGCCAGCAAAATCAAGCATTATCTTAGCTCCTGTTCCAGGAACACCATCTATTTTGTAGTCACCAGTTACCATTGCTTTGCCATCCTTTACTGGAACTTCAGCAACGAGAATTTTTTGTGTATTTGTATTATAAATTCTAACTTTAGTAATTGGTTCAACTGCTTTTACTAATCCTTCATCAATTGCAAAGGGTCCAACCCCAGATGAAATATTTCCGCAGTTACCTGAATAATCTATAAGGGGTTTGTTTATGCTTACTTGCCCAAATGTATAGTCTATATCTGCATCTGGATGACTAGCTGAACTAATTATGGCAAGCTTACTTGCTAACGGTTCTGCTCCAGCTAATCCATCAATTTGTCGAATGTCAGGACTTCCAAAAATCCTTAAGATAAGTTGATTCCTCTTTTCTTTGTCTGCCGGCAAATCATTCTCATGTATAAATATTCCTTTACTAGTTCCAGCACGTAAAACAGCACATTTTATTCTAATTTGCTCCATTATTCCATCTCCCCCAATTTCCTAGCCACCCATTTTATCACATCATCTGGTTTTGTTTCAGGACCAAAAAAAGCGTCAACTCCTAGAAAATCAGTACCATCCTTACGAATCATTTCTTCATACATTGAATGTTCTTCTTCCTTTTCAGCAATTCTTCCTCCGGAAATCACTATTGTTTCATCAGCCAAGCCGAGTTCTGATAGGCGCTGTCTCACTCTTGGGAATAAATCTATACCTAGACCCAACAGATTACTAATACCAATAACCTTTACTTTTGCTTCAGCAGCTACCTCAGCCACAGTTTCAGGTAAGTTCATGCCCCTTAGAAAAATCACTTCATATCCTGAAGTTTCAAATGCTTCTTTTATTGTATTGATCCCTACAACATGGGCATCAGCTCCTACTGTTGCCAGCAAAACCTTTTCTTTCTGAGTAATCTTATGACCCTCATTTACCTTAACCTTTTCTGTAGTGAATGAAACTTTTTCTTTGTCCACCTTATTTGGACCGTACCCTGGAACATATCTCCGCGCACCATCGCTACATCGATGTGTTCTAACTTCTCTTTTTAAATCCCAACCGCCAGCTCTAGGGCAATCAAGAACTCCCTCTTTTCCTGCATTTACGATAAGGTCAATTAATTGATTAGCTTCATATTTATTCCAAAAACCCTCTATAATATCCCCAGGTGTTAGCTCAGTAGAAATCTGAAGTGTTGTAGTAAGAATGGCCATTGCTTCAGTTATAATCTCATTTTTTCTATACTCAATTGCAGAATCATTGATTTCTATATTTGCTACACTTTCAAAGAGATTTTGGCTCCCTAGGATAGCCTTAGCCATGGAACCACCCGTAGGTATTCCAACAGATTCAGCTGCCTTAGGTCTATAAAAATTAGCACCACCCAGTTTTGCACTTATTGCCATTCTAGCAAAATGGGCCTGCTCGGCTATTAAATCTTGGGGTGGATTCTGGAATGTTTCCGGAACAACAATCAAGTACTTACTCCACATACATTCCCTAAATGCCCTCATTACTGCTAAGTCCGCTAAAAGATTAACTCCTCCCACATTCATCTGTATGCTTCCTAGCTCTTTTGGCAAACCTGCTAGAACTGCTAACCCTTCTGACAGAATACACATTGCTAAAGCCATACCGTCAGTACCTTCAATATTATTTAAATGCTTGTGGGAATCTATTTGCACAAATATATTATTTTCACCACATATCTCTAAAGCTTTATAGCCATTTAAAACCTTTGTTCTATAGTCATGGATGCCTCTTCCTCCAAAGTGAACATGAATAACAGGACCGATATCTGTACCGTCAAAACCTGCTATAAGTGCATTAATTATTGAAAGATGGGGAGTATCACCTGTTGCATTTATTCTAACAGGGTGTACTGCTCCACCTCCAAGTTTCACAAATTCCCGTTCTCCCATGGGGGTTATGCCGCCTTTTCCCCTGGACTGTATAATTAATTCTTCACCATCTAACGGATCTATATGGCGTGTAGCTTCTGCATGAACAAAATGAAACATTGTTATCCCTAAATTCTCTGCCATCTTATACATACTATTAGCTTCTTCTATAGTTTCTTCTGCAGTATTACGCCCTAAAATTGGATTTAATACTGGAATTTTTGTTTCAGCAGCCTTCTCACCTAACTGTGCTATTCTATGGCCGCCCCTTTCCACTCCATTAATAATCCTTGGATAAGGAGCAGGTAGTCCTGTAACAGATCCATCACTTTGAACCTGCGGCATTTCTACGCCAAATACTTTTGCATATGCTTGTACGCGCTCGTAGTCCTCTTTAATAATTCGTATGGTTTTTTCTTGTGTCATTTTTCCTGCCTCCTATTAGACAATACCAAATTGTTTTCTAACTTTATTTATGAGACCACCAGCATCTAATGTTTCAAGAGAACTCTCTGAAAGCTTTTCCCCATAAACAACAGCTCCATCTCTAGTTACTTCTACTTTAGCTTCCTTTAGATCCACATTTATTATATCTTCCTCTTGAACATCTAAAAGTAGATTGCAAAGCATTACAGGTAAACCAATATTGATGGAGTTTCTTCGAAAAATTCTTGCAAACGACTTGGCTATAACTAAAGCAACTCCAGCTTCTTTGAGAGCTACAGGTGCTTGTTCTCTACTTGATCCGCTACCAAAATTCTCCCCAGCCACTATAATATCCCCCGGCCTAACCAACTGCGCAAAATTTCCTTGCTTGCTACCAGCCATAACATAGTTTTTCAGTTTCTCCCTAGGAACAGCCATTGCATACCCTGGTAAGATTTGATCAGTATCTACATTATCTCCGAATAGCCAAACTCTTCCGCTAAAATTGAACTTCGATGACATCTACGCTATACCTCCTAGTGCTTTAACTGTTCCAGGAAGCACTATTTTGCCAGCAACTGCACTTTCCGCTGCAGTTCTTGGTGAAGCAAGATATATGTTTGCTTCCTTGTGACCCATTCTACCTGGAAAGTTTCTATTTGTTGTTGAAACAACAACATCTTCCTTAGCTGCTAACCCCATATGAGCACCGAAACATGGTCCACAGCCAGGATTTGTAATGATAGCACCTGCATCCATCATAATTTTTGTTATCCCTTCCTCATTCATAGCTGAAGCTATGGTATTTGACGCAGGAACAACTATTAAAGTAACATTCTCATGCACCTTGTTTCCTTCAAGTATCCCAGCTGCTATTCTCATATCAACTAAACGACCATTTGTACAACTACCTATAACTACTTGATTTATCTCTACTCCTAGAGTTTCCTCTACCCTTTTCACATTGCCTGGTGAATGAGGACAAGAAATTGAAGGAGAAATTTCTTCTATATTAAATACAAATGTTTCGTTAACCTCTTCTGCCCCTTTTTCTTCTGAGAAATAGCTAATCATAGTGCCCATCTCGATTCCCATATTGGAGATAGTCATCTTATCCTCTAAGGACATTTTTTCTACTGCAGATCCTGTATAAATGACTGCCTTATCCGTAAAACCAGCAGTTCCAAATTTGCCTATTAAATGCAGGATAATGTCTTTGGCATATACACCTGGTTTCATTTCTCCATCTAATCGTAATTCGTAAGTTTCGGGAACTTCAATATCTATGGTTCCTGTAGCCATACTTGCAGCTAACTCTGTTGCTCCAACACCAAAGGCTAATACACCGTAGGCACCTGCCGTGCAGGTGTGAGAGTCAGCCCCTACAATTATAGATCCTCTATCTAGTCTATGTTTTTCAGCAACGACCTGATGGATAACTCCTTCAGATTTATCATAAAGAACAACACCAAATTCTTTTTGAAATTTTTTTAAAATATTATGAAATGCCCTTGCTTCTGGCGAAGCGGCTGGCATGATATGGTCAAGAACAAAAACAACCTTCCCCGGATCAAAAACATTTTTAATTCCTATTTCTCGAAATTGTTCTACTGCCATTGGTCCGGTAACATCGTGAGTAATAACAAGATTTACATTTACTGTAATATCCTCTCCTACCGCCACTTGATCCTTTCCAGCAGCCTTAGCCAAATACTTTTCGATCTCATTCATCTTAAGCCTCACCTCTTTCATCTTCCACAACAACTATTCCAAGCTCTAGTGCCACTTTTCTTGCTTGTTCTAAGGAAGGTGAGGCATTCCTTAGAACAAGCCTTCCACCACCACGATTGAGAGCGTCTACCATAGATGAAACATCATCCGTTTCAATTGTAACCCTTTGTACTTGAGCTTCATCCACGGCAATAATTTCTACCTCAATTTCCTGGGATAATACTTTACCCATTACATCATGATACATATCCCCATCACCAGTATGAGAACCATAAACCGCACCCATCAAAATACCTGGCACATTAATACCCCTTCTAGCAAATAACTCAGGATACAATTCAATTTTTACTTTTTTGATATTTCCTTTGGTTAGGTAGTGGGCAATTCTTCCAGTATTGGTTGGAGATCCCACCGCTTGGCTACTTCCACCTACTACTGCTTGGCCAAATGGACTTATGATAGAATTAGAAGCTTTAGCAAGTTTTTTAACACTAGCATTAGCTGCCTTTATGGTATTATGAATAGCTTCTTGCTCACTCTTTTTAATTTCATTAGCAATATAACTTTCAACTTCGTTATTAGTTTTAAAGAAAGCTCTCATATATTGATTTACCACAGGAACTACATGTTTAGCAGATACAGGATGCACCGCTGCCGCCATCGCTACCATAACATCCACAGGAACGTTAATTGGAAGTGAAGTATGCATAGTTAGTTTTGCCGCTAAATTTCCATTTAAAATAGCTCCAGAAATATGAGCTGCACATAAACCAGCCACCATAACCCGAGTAGTACAAGGATTGGCAATAGTTGGAGATAACGATAAGACTATAGCCTTATCCATGGCCTCTGGTGTTCCTCCCAACAATTCTACAAAAGCTGCTGCGGTAGCTGCTGATCCAGCTCCGAAACCTTCCATATTGCATCCAGTTGTTACTTTGCCTTCTCTAAAAATTGTACCAACCTTAAGCATAACTGCGGCAGATTTTACAGCCTTTTCTCGCCCATAAAACTCCTTAATTGCTTTAAATAGTCCAGTATATGGGCAAGAATCCCCTGTTCCTGCACAAGGTGTTAGTCCAACAGAATGGTTGCCAACTTGAGCTGCTAAAGTATAAACAAGTGCTTTATTAATAAATTCATCATCAATAATCTTATTTGCAAAATTATTTTCTGCTAGTTCTTTCGCTGTTTGACCCATCAAAAAACTTTTACCGTGACTCATACCAACATCAATAGCTTGTAAGTTATGATTAAAGGCTGCTTCAACCGCGTTTAAAACCTCATCGTATTCTAATTCCTTTTCAAACATTGCCTCAGCAATGACTACATCGCTAACTGAACGCCCTAAATCTTTTGCAATTTCTATTGTTTCACCAACTGTTAAAGCACCTAGTGAGTACCCATTAGATACTGCAAACTTCGTTATTTCCTTCAATTCCAGTCCTCCTTCTATCTAACCTTTTCTGACCTCTACATCAGTTAGTTTTTCCAAATATTGAATTACAGCAGAAATATCCTTTTTACCCATTCCGCCTGCACGAGAGTTTTCATATATCTGTTGTGCTAGGTTAGTTAAAAACATAGGCACGCCTAGGTCTTTACCAGTTTGTATGGCTAAATCTAGATCTTTATACTGCAAATCAATGGCAAAACCAGGTTCAAAATTACCCTCTAATATAAATTTTGGAACCTTTGCCTCTAAGGCATAGCTAGATCCAGAACTAGAACTGATAATTTCGTATAAAACTTCAGGTTTTATACCTGCCTTAGTTCCTAAAACTAAGGCTTCAGCAAGTGCTGCCATATTAATACCTAGTAAAAGATTATTGACTATTTTAACTGCATCACCACTACCTACTGGACCAACATGGTATATTTTTTTGCCTAGTTTCTCAAAAAGGGGCATAAGCTCCTGTACTTCTTTTTCAGGTCCACCAACCATTATTGTTAGTGCACCTTTTTCAGCACCTGTTACGCCTCCACTTACTGGGGCATCTATATATATTAAACCTTTTTGCTCAGCTATCTCAGCAATTTTTTTTGTTTGACCCGGAGCAACACTACTCATATCAATTATTTTGGTTCCTGGTTTAACAGTAGAAAAAACACCATCATTACCATTCATACAAGAATTAACGATATCATAGTTAGGAAGCATAGTAATTACAACATCTGCACCTTTTGCTGTTTCTCCCGGCGTGTCTGCACTTTTAGCACCTAGGTGAACCATTTCTTCAACAGTGGCTTTGTACACATCGTTTACAGTAACATGGTAGCCTGCAGTTAGTAAGTTTTTTGCCATAGGTTTTCCCATGGCACCTATACCGATAAAAGCTATTTTCATTTATATATCCTCCTGGTTATCTTAATCCTCTTTTTGGTTTAAAGCTTCTAGCACTTTTTCAGGTGTTATAGGCAGACTTGTAATCCTAACTCCTATAGCATCATAAACGGCATTTGCAATAGCAGCTGCAGTAGGAATTAGAGCAGGCTCCCCAACTCCCTTTGCCCCAAATGGGCCAGTAATTTCAGTTTCTTCAACAATCACAGAGTATATCTCAGGCATATCTAACATAGTAGGAATTAAATATTGGGACATATTTGGGTTTTTAATCTTACCATTATTAATTTCAACCTCTTCTAATAATGCATAGCCAATTCCCATTGCACAGCCACCTTCAATTTGACCAATGACGTTTATAGGATTAATAGCCCTACCAACATCATGTGCTGCAGCTATTTTTAAGACTTCCACTTTACCAGTTTCAGTATCCACTTCTACCTCAGCAACTTGTGTTGCAAAAGCATATGTTGCATAAGGTTCTCCTTGCCCAGTTTCTAAATCTAGCGAAGTAGTCTCTGGGTTAAACCATCCACGTCCAAAAGTTAACTGACCTTTAGCTCGACAAGCTAAAACAGCTTTTGTAAAGGATACGGTATGATCTGGATCTGTTATTAGAAAATAATTACCATCATTAATCGCCATTTCGTCTATAGAGCAATCCAATTGTTTAGCTGCTTCTTCAAGAACATGCTTCTTTGCATCTATTGCTGCTAGACGTGCCGCATTACCGGAAATGTAGGTTTGACGGCTTGCTGAAGTAGCTCCTCCATCTGGTGTTACACCTGTGTCTGCTGAAACTATTCGAATATAGTCCATGGGAACGCCTAGTTCTTCTGCAACTATCTGACACAATATTGTGGAAGAACCCTGCCCTATATCTGCACAACCGGCTTGCAGTATTACTGAGCCATCATCTAATATATCAACATAGGCACCCGCCGGATTTGGCATTGCTGTATTACCTATCCCATACCACATGCAGCCAACTCCTATTCCCTTTTTTTTCATCTTTGAGGTCCCTCCTTATTCAAAAATGCAAGGCCTTTACCTTTTGCTTGGTTAAGGGTTTCTACAAAACCAACACTAGATAACAGTTGCTGACCAGTAGCTGTATATGAACCCTCTCTTAATGCATTTTTTAAACGGATTTCAAAAGGAGACATTCCTAGTTTTTCTGATAATATATCCATTTGGCATTCATGTGCAAAAGCAACTTGAGGAACTCCAAACCCCCTCATTGCTCCTGCAATAGGATTGTTAGTATATACACAATAGGAGTCAATACTTACATTAGGCACTTCGTATGGTCCTGTAGCATGTACCATTGCTCTTCCCATTGTTGCTGAACCGTATGAAGCGTAGGCACCTGTGTCACAAATGATTTTTGCCTTTATAGCTAGTAATGAACCATCTTTGTCTGCTCCCGTAGTATAAGAAATAACAAATGGATGTCTCTTTGCAGAAGCTATAAATGATTCTTCTCTGTCATAAACCATTTTTACTGGTCTCTTGGTCTTAAGAGTAAGAAGCGCTAAGTGGCATTGAACAGATATATCAAGTTTCCCACCAAAACCACCGCCAGTGGTTGTCTGGATAATACGAATTTTGTTTAAGGGGAGTCCTAGGTTAAGTGCAACGTCTTTTCTATCATAATGGGGATTTTGTGTTGCTACTTTAACTACAATTGTGTCTCCATCCATGTAAGCAATACCAGCTTCAGGTT
The DNA here is from genome assembly GCA_001515945.1 of Desulfitibacter sp. BRH_c19. Taxonomy (NCBI): domain Bacteria; kingdom Bacillati; phylum Bacillota; class Clostridia; order Neomoorellales; family Desulfitibacteraceae; genus Desulfitibacter; species Desulfitibacter sp. BRH_c19. The sequence goes on along the minus strand of LOER01000036.1, from coordinate 2,772 downwards.
CAATATAACAGTGTTCAATGCTTTGAGTTTTGTACTCATTTGTTATGACTATAGCACTATTTTTTAATGCTTCATCAATATTGCCTTTTCTAATTTTCTTGTATAATAAAATATTATTATCATGAACCTTTGGCGCATTTTCCTCCATTGCTTCGACGGATGAAAATACTGCTGGTAGTTCTTCATAATCTACTTCTATCAACTTTAGGGCTTTTTCAGCAATTTCCTCTGTTACAGCTGCCACCACAGCTACTGCATCACCAAAGTGCCTAACTTTATCGTCTGCTAATACTGGTTGATCTTTAAATATAATTCCATACCCATTCTTACCTGGGACATCTTTAGAAGTTAAAACAGCAACAACGCCAGGTAGTTTTTCTGCCTTTTTTGTATTAATTCCTTTTATATTTGCATGAGCATAAGCACTTCTTAACACTTTTGCACATAACATGTCCTGCATTCTTAAATCTGCTGCGAATATACTTTTACCTAATACTTTATCTACTGCATCCACTCTGGTAACAGAGTGTCCAACTACATTGCCTTTTTTCATAAGTGTCTCACCTCACTAATCGCATTTGTGGTTTGCTATGATGACATTTTGTGAGCAGCATCCTCAACAGCTTCCGCAATTTTCGCATACCCAGTACAACGACAAACATTTCCTGATAAAGATAAAGCAATCTCTTCTTTAGTTGGCTTTGGATTTTTATCTAACAAAGCTTTTGCTGCCAAGACCATTCCAGGAATACAGTAGCCACATTGGACTGCTCCTTTATCAATAAATGATTGCTGAATTGGATGAATTTCATGACCGTTAGCCACACCTTCAATAGTTATAATTTCAGTACCATTTACCTGAGCAGCAAGAAGCAAACAAGAATTAACAATCTCACCATCTACTATCACCGTACATGCTCCACACTCACCTTCACCACAGCCTTCTTTAGTCCCTGTGAGTTCTAAAACATCTCTTAATAGATTCAAAAGTCTTAGATTTGTAGCTATATTTAATTCGACACTTTTCCCATTAACTGTTGCTTTAAAAGTAAAAGAACTCATCTTAAAACCTCCTTTTGCAAACTTTTACACATGCAATATATCCTCTAAAGCTTGACGTACAACACCCTTAATTGCCTGACGCTTATAAGGCGCGGAAGCTCTATTTCCTAATTTTTCTGCTACTGCTAACGATGCTACTTCCAGAACACTATCTGAGATGACTTCATCCAAGCTTCTTCCCACTAATGCTTGTTCAATTAGATGACTGCGGAAAGGGTTAGGTGCAACGGCTCCCAAAGCTACTCGTGCCTCTGTAATAAAATTGTTATTTGTAACAATTCCAACTGCACCGCTTATTCTTGATATAGCCAATGCATTTCTTCTTCCTAGTTTTGCAAAGCCTGATCTTAGGCCTGGTATTTTCTTAAATGAAACTTCAAGTATAAGTTCATCACTAGCTAAGCTAATATTATTAATACCTTTTAAGACATCTTCTATCCTTTCCCATCTCTGTCCATACTTGCTGGCTATTAAAACTTCTGCGTCCATTGCCACCAAAGCCGGAACCGAATCTGCAGCCGGGGATGCATTGGCAATATTTCCAACAATAGTTCCCTGATTACGTATTTGAGGTGATCCAACCAAGGAAGCAGCTTTAGCTAGAGCCTTATAATTATCTAAAATAATTTTAGACATTTGGATTTGATTAAATGTTACCATACTGCCAAAGCTAACCTTATCTTCATCTTCTTCGATACTTCTTAGTTGGTCAATGCCCCGAATATCTACTATATTTACAGGTTCTGGTGCTTTGTGTAAATGTAGTATTAAATCCGTTCCCCCAGCTAAAACCTTTGTAGGTTGCTTGCTGTTGGATAAAAGCTCATATATTTCCTCAATTGTTTGTGGCCTAAAATAACTACCTACATTAATCAATATCTACACCACCAATCAGACTAAAATATTATTTAATATTGTTCTTAGCTATTATTATCTACTTTCTTAATTATATATTTGCAAATTCCATGCCAAAAAGGCTATTAGGAAGCTAGCATCCTCTATTCTAAACTTATTCTATTGAAGCGAAGTGTTATTGCAGAGTTGAAATAGCTGCTCATTTCAACTCTGCAATAACATTTCATTTATGAAATGCCTTTTCCTAGCTTAGTTATGGTTTTTAAATAGCTGCGCCAAGGTTTAAATAAAACCTTGGCCACAACTGGATTATATTCTCTTATTACAAGTTCACTAGTTAACGTAGAACTTGTTTTCGCCAGCCTTCAAAGCCCCGTAAAACTCATCAAGAACCTTTTCTTCAGTTTTCTTGGTAACAAGACTTATAACAATCATCAAAACTGCTGATACTAACATACCGACAGCTCCGTACCATTTCCAGCCAATATTCCACTGGAAGTATGACAATAATACCGTAATTGTTCCTGCAAGAGCGGCTACTATAGCACCGTGAGCTGTAGCTCCTCTCCAGTATAAGGCCGCAACAAGTATTGGAAATAGCGGCATTACTATGGCTATGGCAAACATTATTAATGTCCATATTAGCTCAGGTGGATTAAGTGCTAGTATCATACTTGCTACTCCAATGAACACTATAACTATACGAGCTACTAGCATTTTTCCCTTTTCAGACATGTTTACCTTTAATAATTCTCCTAAGAAATCTTGTGAAATAATAGATCCAGATACTAATAAGAACGCATTAGCTGTTGATAATCCTACTGCTACTGCTCCTAAAAAGAAACCTATCATCAA